>CAVDDT010000031.1:0-13877 GCA_963607765.1 Paratractidigestivibacter sp.
TAATATTTATTTTTCTAGTAAATAAAATAGTCAGCGAACATATAAGAACAAGTAACACACAGCCTAAAATAGTAAATAATTTATAATTTTCACTTGGCTTATCAGTATTATTGTTGTCATCACCATGTTTTTCTTCTCTTTGGCTATCTAACTGTTCATTATTTTCATAATCAGAGGCCACGTTATCGCTTTCTTCTTGTTCAATTTCATTAGAAATGTTATTAATACGGGCATAGCTTAAATCGATTACACCGGTTTTTTCTCCACAGTAGATACAATATTTATCTGTGCCAATGATAGTTTTGCCACATTTTTGACATTTAGTTATATTTTTTACATCGTTTCCACAATATATGCAAAAATTATCAGTATCTAAAATAACTTTATGGCATTTAGGACAAACAACTTGTTTCGAAATATCTTTTCCACAATAAATACAATACTTATCACTAGGAAGTATTTGTCTTTTACAATGCGAGCAAATGTATTTGCTTTTCTTTTTATTTTTTGACATAAATTTCTAACTTATTTCTACTGCTTTAAGTAATATGTAATGCAATCATCTTTTAGCACTATCTATGGTATTTACTGTAGCTTTAACAACCTTGTCTGCGCCATCCTTGTACGGCAATCCATCGGCCGGTTTTAAATTTTCTATTCCAATTTGTACCGCATTTACGATGCTCCATATTTCACTTCCAAGGGTTGCAGGAACTATCAAAAACCACGCAATAAAATTCAAATAAGGAATTAATACAACTATCCACGGAATCAACAAGCACAATTTCAAATACCCCTTTTGTTTATAGCCCAAATAAAAATATTCCGCCGAAAAAGTGCCTAAAAATATCGCCAATAAAATAGCAACAATCTTGCTTTTTCCATTTCCGCTATAAAGTGTGCTCAACGTTTCTCCACCATTCAAATTGGTGCCATCTTTTTCGTTACTATTTTCATTACCGTTTTGTCCCGTTTTGTTCGCAATAGAGTTTGTTATGGTTTTAACGCCTTCTGTAACTTTTTTATTTATATTTCTAATACTTATCTTTTTATAAGCACTAGGTCCAACAGGCGCTCCACAAGATGGGCAAAAGTTTTGATTATCCTGAAGCTCATTTTTACAATTAGGACATAACCATGGACCATTTTTAGATTGCCCACACTCATGGCAATAAATCGCATCATCTCTTAAAACTGTTCCACAATTTCTACATGTAACAGTTTCTTTATTTATTTCTTTTGTTTCTTCCATATTTTCCACCTTAAAATATAAGCAAATATTTTATTAACCTAATTTTAACACTACTTAGCAAACTAAAAAACACCACATATTTTCATACATGGTGTTTACATTTATTTAACTTCCACAAGCCATCCATCAGGTGCTTTGATTCTGCCCTTTTGGATGTCAAGCAAAGTATCTTTAAGTTTGCCTAGAATAGGTCCAGTCTTAAATTCAGTCTTCTTGTCTTTAGAAGTAATGCTTCCTACAAAAGATATAACAGCAGCAGTGCCACATAGTCCACATTCCACAAAGTTCTCCACTTCTTCAAACTTAATAGGTCTTTCTTCTATTTCTAGATTTAAATATTCTTTAGCTACATAAATTAAACTTCTTCTTGTGATAGAAGGAAGAATACTGTCAGATTTTGGTGTAACAATCTTATTATCACTAGTGACAAACAAGATATTAGCTCCACCAGTTTCTTCTACATAAGTATGAGTAGCTGGATCTAAGAAAACATTCTCACTATAACCATTTAAATGTGCTTCCACATATGGTCTTAAAGACATCGCATAGTTTAGTCCGGCTTTAATATTGCCAGTGCCTTTAGGGGCAGCTCTATCATAGTCTGATACTCTTAAATCTAGAAGTCTGCCATCAGCCTTAAAGTATGGTCCTGCAGGACAAGCAAAGATTCTAAATTCATAATCAGTAGCTGGCTTAATTCCAAGAATTGGATTTGTGCCAAACATGTATGGTCTAAGATATAGAGTAGCACCAGAGGAATATGGCGGTACCTCATCTATATTAGCTTTTACGACCGATATTGCCGCATTAACAAACTTCTTTTGGTCAACTGGAGGCATGCACATAGTAACAGCTGAATTACGGAATCTATCCGCATTCATATCAGGTCTAAATAGTACCACTCTATCATCTACTGTTCTATAGGCTTTTAACCCTTCAAAGACTTGTTGACCATATTGAAGTATAGCAGCTGACTCATTTAGAGTAACCATTGGATCTTTGCTTAAGATTCCATCATCCCACTTACCATCAGTATACTTAGAAATATAACGATATTCGGTTTCATAGTAACCAAATTTAAGATTACTATAGTCATATTCTTTTTTCATAATTAGAAGTCCATATCAAAGAACAATTTCTCATATGATGGATAAGGAAGGTTATCAACAGAAATATAATGTTCCATCTTATCAGCAGTAGCTCTTAACTTATCAGTTAAAGGAATAACTTTCTTTAAAATATGCATTCCCTTTTCTTTGCTAGTCTTGCACTTAGATGCAACTTCTAAGGCATCCTCACTCTTACCTGCAAGTAAAGAACATTCATCAATGAAAGTTCCAAGCTTTTTAGCTCTTGTCTTCATAGACTCAGACATATAATCAGCAGGACATGTTGTGATGAAGTTTAATTCCTTAATAGCTGAAGGAATGATGTTTTGGTAAATCATAGAAGTCATAGTCTTAATCTCAATACTTCTAACATTTACATAAGACTCATACATAATCTCAGATCTTGCCATGATTTCTTTTTCACTAAAGACACCATATTTTTCAAATAATTTAATACTATCTTTTGTAGTGTAGCTATCAATTGCTTCAACAAAAGTATGAATATTTGGCAGACCTCTTTTTTCAGCCTCTTTAACCCATTCATCACTATAGCCATTGCCAGAGAAAACAACTCTCTTATGTTTCTTATATGTTTCGCTAATAATAGAAATAGCCTTTTCTCTTACTTCTTGTCTATTTTTAACCTTATCCAATTCATCTGCCATTTCATCTAATACTTTAGCTAATGAAGTATTAATTACAGTATTTAAGAAAGAAGCATTCATGCTTGAACCAAGCATTCTAAATTCAAACTTATTTCCAGTAAAGGCAACAGGAGAAGTTCTATTTCTATCTGAATTATCCTTTGGCAAATTCTTGATAGTAGACATGCCAAATTCCTTTAATCCAGACTTTACATAACTAGTTGGTTTCTTTCCCACTAGTGATTCAAATATATTCTCAATAACATCACCTAAATAAATAGAAACAATAGCTGGAGGAGCTTCATTAGCACCAAGTCTAAAGTCATTTCCAGAATCGCTTGAAGCAAGTCTAATCAAAGCACCATTTTCGTCAACCGCTTTAATTAAAGCACTAGTAAACAACAAGAATCTAACATTATTATGAGGATCCTTACCTGGATCAAATAAGTTTTGACCATCATCAGTAACTAAAGAATAGTTGTTATGTTTGCCAGAACCGTTTACTCCATCAAATGGTTTTTCATGAAGAAGACATACTAAATCGTGTTTTAAAGCAACCTTTTGAAGTATATCCATCATCATCATATTTTGGTCAATTGCCACATTTAAACTAGAAAAAATAGGACTAATTTCAAATTGGCCAGGAGCTACTTCATTGTGTTCTGCCTTAGCATAAACACCCAAGTCCCAAAGTTCCTTATTAACCTCTTCCATAAAGTCATTTACTTTATCAGAAATAGTACCAAAGTAATGCTTCTCAAGTTCTTGGCCCTTAGAAGGCATAGCACCCAATAATGTTTTGCCTGTTAAATATAAATCTCTTCTAGCTTCAAAAGTAGCTTTATCTACTAAGAAATATTCTTGTTCAAGACCAACGCTAGGAACAACTCTTTTAACAGTCTTATCACCAAAGCTATTAACGATTCTACTAGCTGCAGCAGATACTGCTTCAATAGATTTTAATAGAGGTCCCTTAGTGTCAAGAGACTCACCAGTATAAGAAATAAATACTGTAGGAATATATAATACATGTCCTCTAATAAAAGCGGGAGATTCTACATCCCAATAAGTATAACCTCTTGCCTCAAATGTAGCTCTTAAACCACCTGAAGGAAAGCTAGATGCATCTGGTTCATCTTTAATTAAAGATTTACCTGAAAATCTACAAATAGGTGTGCCATCTTTTTCTTCCACAAATGAATTATGCTTTTCAGCAGTAGAACCAGTTAAAGGATGAAACCAGTGAGTATAGTGAGTGCAATGATGTTCAAGAGCCCACTCTTTCATCTCATGAGCAATCGCATCAGCCACCTCAGTCTCTAATGGAGTCTCATGGGCTTTAGCTTCTTTAAATTTTTTGAATACTGGAGAAGGAAGTCTTTTTGCCATTTCTCTTTCATCAAATAGACATGAACCAAAATCTTTAAAATCATACTTCATAAAACTTTTCCTCTTTTATATAGGTCTAATTCTAGTACTGCATGTCATAATTTTCAATATTTTTTTGAAATTATTGAAAATTTTTATGAAAGCTTATGAAAAAAACAAGTTTTTGTTTAGAAAAGTTGTTTTTTTAAACAATTAATTCAAAAATTTTAAATCTATTTCTTTTAAAAATATGTAGGAATTTAACAATTATTTCGTAATAAAGAAGTAGGAGGATAAATTATTGAAAGTATTCTTATATATAGATGAGAGTGGATCAATTCATATTAATAGTAAAACTAGATATTTTGCGGTAGGAGGATATTTTGTATTAGAGAAAGATAAAAATAAAGTCACGTCGCTTTATAAGCAAATAAACTTGCAGGTAAAAAGAAATAGAAATATAGATTTAAGGAAAGAACTTAAATCTTTCGATTTTCTTGATGAAGAAAAAATAGAAATCGTATCTAAAATCCAAGAAATAGATTCATTTATAGGATGCGTCAAAGTTTTTGATAAAGAAAAACTGCCAAGGCCAATTTATGATTGCAATACATTTTATAATTATGCAGTATATAGATTGTTTGAAGAATGTGTGCTGCCTTTTTTAAGAGAAAATCATAAAGATGTTGAATTACATGTGATAATAAATGCAGATGACAGAAATACCGGAACAAGAAATATTGATGATTTAGAAAAATTTTTAAGTACTACATATTGCTTATATGAGTATAGGTTCGAAGTTTCATACTTTAACTCGCTCTCTAATTATGGCGTTCAATTAGCTGACATTTTAGTTAATACAATTTACAACAGTTTTAAAGACTTTGATATCGTAAAATATGTAATCCCTCATATAGATAAACAAAAAATCATAATTGAATAATTATATCAACTTTAAAGCGATATCATACATATACAAGGCCTAGACAAGGTAGCTAAAATGCTAAGCGTAATATTCAGTACGTTGCCCCTAGGCATTTTTTATTTCTTGTGTTAACATACTTGTACAAGACCTAGGGCAAGCCACTAAATGTTAAGCGTACTGTAAGTGCGTTGCCCCCTAGGCATTTTTTTATTTTTAAACATAAGAAAACCACTGCATCATGAGTTAGACTCAAGCACAGTGGTTTTTGTTTAAAGTTTAATTACTTAGCTTCAGAAACAAGAGTTTCTACTAAAGCTTCATCAACACCATTATCAGCATAGATTGAATAAGAATGGCCATCATTGTTCCATAGAACATTATTATATAAGCCTTCTTCATTGCCCTTAACAGTAACTGTTAATTCTCCAACTGTCTTTTCTTCAGAAATGCTATATTCGTTGTAGTCTCCGACTAAAGCGTCATCAAGTTCAGCACTCTTTCTTAAGATAACTTGATTTCCATCTTCACCATATACTACTTCAAGAACAGAGTTTTCAATAACTTGATACTTAACACCTTCATAGCCTTCTAAAGATTCAGGTGCACTAAATTCATATCCAGCAAGTTCTTCAGCTTCAGCTAAAGTTTCACATACTACCCAAGGGTTAGCTAAACCAGTTTCTTCATCGCTTGTAGGTGTTTCAACTTCAGTTGTATCATCAGATTCAGTTTCAACTGGGCCAGATTCAGTTACAGTTGTTTCCTTCTTTGAACAAGCAGCTAAACCAGCTACCATAAGAACTGCAAGCATAATAGTTAATAGTTTTTTCATTTTTTGTTCTCCTTTTTAACATTTTCAATCGCATAAGGAATGTTAGAAATAATATCACTAGCCATCAAAGAAGTTTCACCAACTTTTTCTTTGGCAATATCACCAGCTAATCCATGAATGTATACTCCCAACAATACACTCTTTAGACTCATTTCTTTTCCAGAAACACCAGCAATAATTCCTGATAAGACATCGCCGCTTCCAGCTGTAGCCATTCCACTATTTCCACTTAAAGAAATATAGTAAGAACTTTTATCTCCAACTAAAGTGTTATGTCCTTTTAACACTACCATGCAATCATACATATCTATTAGTTCTTTAAAAGAACCAAAGATATCTGCTTTTATTTCGCTACTAGATTTATTTAACAATCTACTAGCTTCGCCAATATGGGGAGTAATCACCAAATTAGCTCTCTTCATATTAATACCATTTATTTTTGAAAGCAAGCCTAATCCATCCGCATCAACAATTAGGTTAATTTCAAGAGATAATAGCTTCTCTAACAAAGGAATAAATCGATCATCATTTTTTAATCCTGGCCCAAAAACAACCGTATCTTTCTTATTTAAAATATCCTCATCATCAATAGACTTAACCATTATTTCTAAAGGTGCTTTTATTGAAACAATATCCAAATTTTCTTTTGGACAAGCAAGCGTCACAAGACCACTTCCAGACTTCAAAGCTGATAAAGAGCTCATTATTCCTGCTCCTGGCATAGATACATTAGAACCGATTACCAAGACATTTCCATAATCATATTTATTTGAGTTATATTTGCGGTCAAAATAATCTCTATATTCATCTAAATCAATACTTGAAACATGTTCAAGATCATCATAACTATTTAAGCCAATATCAAGTATCTTAACTTTTCCACACACATCAGGACCATCACTTAAAACATGACCTAGTTTTAAATTACTTATAGCCAACGTATAGTCTGCATGTACACAAACCGGACAAAAATTGCCAGTGTCACTATCTAAACCTGTAGGCAAGTCAATAGCTACTTTAATAGCTCTACTATTATTTATACCATTAACTATAGAAACCGTCTTTTCTCTTAAAGGACCATTTAATCCATTGCCTATTAGGGCATCTATGATATAGTCACAACTGTTAAAGATATCAACATCATTAGTAATAAATTCTTTATATTCAGACATATAGTCTTCATAAAAGTATGTACAAGTCTTATTCATATGACTTAATTCAAAATCATAGAAAACTATACAATCATAATTATTTTCTCTTAGTATCTTAGCTAATTTAAAGCCATCACTAGAATTATTTGAATTGCCACAAGCAACAACAATTCTCTTATTCTTAGCTATATCTTGAACAAACTTGAAACATTCATTTGCGGCTTTACATACAAGATCAATTTCACTAACATCCTTGTCATACATTGTCTTTTTATCAGTGATTGACATTGACTCTTTACTAAGTATTCTAATCATATCCTAATTATATGGTAAAATCTTAAGGATGAGAAAAGTTAATAAGAAAGATATAGATAAAAAAGAAATTAAGAAAAAACCAATTCAATACACTTATTCTTTTAAAGTAAATAGGTCTAATGAACTATTGGAATTCTTATTATCAAAAATGGACTTATCAAGAAATTCTATTAAGTCATTATTAGCTAGTAATAAAGTACTAATTAATGGAACAGTTATTAGACAATTTAATTATCCATTAGCTAAAGATGATGAAGTAAAAATTGCGAAAAACCCAGTTGATGTGTTACCTAAAAATAGTAAGAAGAAAAAAGAAGTTGTTAAAACATTAAATATTAAGCCACTCATTATTTATGAAGATGAATATTTTATTGCGATAAATAAGCCTAATGGATTATTAAGTGTTCAAAGTGATAATGATACTGAATCAGCATATAAATACGTTTCTGAATATTTAAAAAAGAAAGACCCTAAAGTTAGGCCATATGTCTTGCATAGAATTGATAAGGAAACAAGTGGCGTTTTAGTGTTTGCTAAAGACATTAAGGTACATTCGATGCTTAAGGGGCATTGGAATGAAGACGTTTCTTTAAGAGAATATTATGCGATTATAAATGGCAAGCTAGATGAGAAAAATGGCACCATCAAGAATTACTTAAAAGAGAATGCCAACAACATGGTCTATGTTTCAAATAGTGGTAAGCTAGCTATTACACATTATGAAACAATTAAGTCTAATAAGGATTATTCTGAATTAAAGGTAACAATCGATTCTGGTAGAAAGAACCAAATTAGAGTAGCTATGGCAAATCTAAATCATCCTATTATTGGTGATGATAAATATGGTGATGGAAAATCAGAAATAAATAGACTTGGGCTACATGCCTCAGCTCTTTCTTTTATTAATCCTATAACTAGAGAATCTTTAACTTTAAGAGCACCTATTCCAAAGGAATTTAATTCATTGTTTTAAATAGTTCAAGGAGGACAAAATGGAACTAAATAAATATATTGATCATACTTTATTAAAAGCAGATGCAACCAAGGAACAAATTACTAAATTATGTAATGAAGCAAAACAATATAATTTCGCTTCAGTATGTGTTAACACTTGTTATGTGCCTTTATGTAAAGAATTACTTAAAGATAGCGATGTGAAAGTATGTTGCGTTGTAGGCTTTCCTCTAGGTGCTATGGACTCAGATTCCAAAGCATATGAAGCAAAGAAAGCTGTAGAAAATGGTGCTGGAGAAGTTGATATGGTAATCAACATTGGCGCTTTAAAAGACAAGAATTATGATTATGTCACAAAAGACATTGAAAAAGTAGTAAATGCTAGTAAGCCTAGTATTGTAAAAGTAATCATTGAAACATGTTTACTAACTGACGAAGAAAAAGTGGAGGCATGTAAGTGTGCTTTAAATGCTAAAGCAGCGTTTGTAAAAACTTCAACTGGTTTCTCAACAGCAGGTGCAACCGTAGAAGATGTAGCTTTAATGAGAAAGACTGTTGGAAATAATTGCAAAGTTAAGGCAGCTGGTGGCATTAGAAGCTATGAAGATGCGATGAAAATGATTGAAGCTGGTGCTGATAGACTTGGTTGTTCTGCTGGCATTAAAATCATGGAAGGCGCTAAATAAGTATTGAAAAAGCACTTTAAATAGTGCTTTTCTTTTACTTAATTTTACCTAAAACATTAATTTTATAATCTATCTTATAACTTTCATTAGGCTTTAAGATAATAGTATCTTCTCTTTGAGTAAAATCCACTCCATCTTTGCAATCAAGAATAAGCCATGGTTCAATGCACACAAATGGGGCAAATGGAGACCATATAGCTAAATATTTGAACTTCTTAAATTCTAAAGATATTTGATGATTATTAGAAGTTAAAAGAGCTTTCTTTGGCGTAGGCTTTACAAAATAAGTAGGATATTCCTTAAATAGTTCATTTGATAATTCAAGCTTAGTTTCATCATCAAAAACAATTGTAGAATCCTTAAAATCATCAGATACATTAAATGCTGGATGAAGTCCAAAGCCAAATGGCAATTCATTTTCATCAGTATTTTTTATTTCATATGAAATAACTACACTATTTTCTTTTAAAGTGTAGTTTACAAACAAATTGAAATGATATGGATATTGTTTTAATGTTTCCTCGTTTTCTTTTAATAAAAAAGTTAAAGAATTATCGTTTTGTTCAACTAACTCAAACTCACTATTTCTAGCAAAGCCATGATTGCCCATTGGATATTCTTTTCCATTAATAGTGTTTATTTTGTTAGAAGTAGAAGATACTTGAGGAAATAAAATTGGATTTCTACCCTTCCAATATCTTTCATCACCATTCCATAAATACTCATAGTCATCATCTTTTCTCTTTAAAGAATGCATCTCACAAGCTTTTGTGGATACTTTTAAAGAAAGCGTTTCATTAGAAATTTCATATAACATATTTTGTCCCCCAAATATACAAAAAGTAGCTATCGCTACTCAATAATTGCCCAAGATGGGATATCTTTGCCTCTTCTAAAGATGACCGCCTTTTGAAATTCAGTGCTATTTAAAAATCTTAGTACTTCTTCGGTTTCTTCATCAGTTAGACCAATAAGAACGATAGCTGATAAATCTTTTTCAAGAAGATTAGCACATACTACAACAGCCTTAATTTGATCATCAGTCGACCCTTTAAAAGCCTTCATAGAGCTTAGTTCATCTTCATTAGTACTGATATGACCATAATCAGCAGGAAAAATTAAACCAGGATATAAAGGATGTTTACTACCTTTTTTATAAATTGTATTGTAGTCACCAGAAATATATGCAGCATCAAGTTTTTGCCAAAAGTAGGCATTATTTTCAAATTCTTTCATCAATTAAATATGTTAACACAAAATAGGCCTATTTACGAGACCTTTTAGACTTATCCTTCTTATCCTTAAGAAATCTATTCATCATGGTTTCATATTCCACTCTCGAATAACCATCAATAATATGTGTACTATCATCAGTTAAAATGATTTCCAAGTCATCATAATTGATACCATAGTTATATCTCCACTTAACTATGTCCTCATAATAAATCATCTCGCAATCATTTTTGCTGGCATGATTGTATAAAACAAGATAATCTTCATAGAATTCAATCATTACTCTTTTAGGCAAAAAGATAAGAGCTAAAGTCACAATGGAAGACACAAATAAGCCAATCATATATTCTCTAAAAACACAAAGAAACATGCCTATTAAAAATACAACAAACAAATACCATGTAGGTTTAGCGTCAATTACACCAAGAAGTATTCTATCTTCTGGCAAGTTATACTTTTTAAGTTCTTTAGACTTCATAGTCTAATTATAACCTAAGTACTGTGTTATCATAGTGGGGATGAAAAATTTAAAATATACACTCTTGCATCAAGATGGCAACGCAAGATATGGAACCATTGAAATAAATGGTTATAAATTAGAAACTCCTGTTTTTATGCCAGTTGGTACACAAGCTACCGTAAAATTTCTAGATTATCGTGATATCGAAGAAATAAAGGCTTCCATTATTTTGTCTAACACCTATCACCTATGGCTTAGACCCGGAGAAGATATTATTGACAAAGCTGGTGGTATTCATGAGTTTATGAACTATCACAATGGTCCAATATTAACCGATTCTGGCGGCTTTCAAGTGTTTTCTTTAGCTGATATGCGCAATATTACCGAAGAAGGTGTTACATTTAAGTCGCATTTGGATGGTTCTAAACTTTTTATGGCACCAGAAGATTCTATTCATATTCAAGAAAAAATAGGGTCAGATATTGCCATGAGTTTTGATGAATGTATACCTTATCCTAGCGATTATGACTATGTGAAAAATTCTGTTGATAGAACTCTTCGTTGGGCAAAAAGAGGACTAGAAGCACACAATAGAGATGATCAAGCTTTATTTGGCATCGTGCAAGGGTCTAAATACGAGGACTTAAGAAAATACTGTGCAGAAAAGCTAGTTGAAATGAACTTTGATGGTTATTCAATTGGTGGCACTTCTGTTGGTGAAGATAAAGAAACACATTATAAGATGTTGGATTACACTCTTCCTTATCTTCCAAAAGATAAGCCAAGATATGAGATGGGCATTGGTGCTGTTAACGATATCTTGGTAGCTATCGAAAAAGGCGTTGATATGGTTGATTGTGTACTTCCTACCCGTATCGCAAGACATGGTACTTTAATGACTTCAAAGGGAAGAATCAATATTAAGAAACAAATCTATAAAGATGACTTTTCTCCACTTGATGAAGAATGTGATTGTCAATGTTGTAAGCACTACACAAAAGCTTATTTAAACCATTTGTTTAGAGCCAATGAAGGACTTGCAAACAATCTTCTTTCAATTCATAATTTAAGATTCTTAATTAGAATTGTTGAAGGAGCTAGAGAGGCAATCAAACAAGATAGATATAGTGAATATAAAAAAGATATTTTAAATAGATATGGTTTTGATGAAAGAGGCTTTTAATGAAACTAGAGGATTTTGATTTTTATTTGCCAGAAGAGCTAATAGCACAACATCCAACTGATAAAAGAGATGAATCAAGACTATTAGTATTGCATAAAAATACTGGCGAGATTGAACACAAACATTTCTATGACATCATTGATTACTTACACGAAGGTGATGTCTTGGTAAGAAATAACTCTAAGGTTATTCCTGCTAGGTTATATGGTATAAAAGAAGGCACTGGAGCCAAGGTTGAAGTGCTTATTTTAAAGATAGGCGAAAACACTATTTGTGAATGTCTTTGTGGCAACGCTAAAGCTATTAAAGTAGGAACTATCATTAAATTTTCTGATAAATTAAGTGGCGAATGTTTAGAAGTTAGAGAAGAAGGCATTCGTATTATCAAAATGATATACGAAGGCATCTTTATTGAAATATTAGAGGAAATAGGTTTAATGCCAACCCCTCCTTATGTCCATGAAATGCTTAAAGACAACAGTCGATATCAAAATGTCTATGCAAAGCCTTTAGGATCTGCTGCATGTCCTACTGCCGGCCTTCATTTTACCAATGAATTAATTGATAAAATCAAGGAAAAAGGTGTTGAAGTATTAGACATTACTTTGCATGTTGGGCTAGGCACTTTTAAGCCAGTTAAAGAAGAAAATGTTGAGGATCATAATATGCATTATGAGTCTTACTATATGTCTAAGGAAACTGCCGATGCCTTAAATAAGGCTAAAAAAGAAGGAAGAAGAATTATAGCAGTAGGAACTACTTCTACAAGAACTCTTGAAACAGTTATGGCTAAATACGGTGAATTTAAAGAATGCCATGGTGATACTAATATCTTTATTTATCCTCCATATGAATTCAAGGCTATTGATTGCCAAATAACTAATTTTCATCTTCCAAAGTCTACTCTTATTATGATGATTAGTGCTTTTACTAGTAGAGAGATGATTTTAAATGCTTATAATGAGGCAGTAAAGAATAAATATCGTTTCTTCTCTTTTGGTGATTCAATGTTTATCACAAATGAATAATTATCAAAAACACATTAAACAAATAAATGAATTAAGGGATAGGCCAACACTACTACTACATATTTGTTGTGGAGTATGTAGCGTCTATCCTTTAATATACTTAAGACAATATTTTAAGATTACCATTCTCTTTTCTAATTCTAATATTTATCCATATGAAGAATTTTTAAAAAGATTAGATGCCTTAAATTCTTATCTTAAGTATTTAAATGATGATGAAATCAAATTGATTGTAGACAAATACGACTATAACTCTTTTAGAGAACATCTTCTTCCTTTAAAAGATGAACCCGAGATGGGCAAAAGATGTAAAGTGTGTTACACACTTAGAATGGAAGAAGGATTTAAATATGCCAGTAAACATAATTATGATTACTTTACGACAGTTATGTCTATTTCAAATAGGAAGAATGCAGAATATATTAATGAAATAGGAGAAGCATTAGAAAAGAAATATTCTAATGTAAAGTATCTTTATGCGGACTTCAAAAAAGGTGATGGCATAAATAAAAATAACGAATTAAATAAGAATCTTAATCTATATCATCAAAACTATTGTGGTTGTGAGTTTTCTAAAAGATAATTTCACAATTCCAACATTGTAAAATCGATAATGGCAAAAGCCTTTTACTAAGGCATATTTGGGCAACGGTGCCAACTATGCGCAAAGTAATTTTTTTATAAAATACCAACTATGCGCAAGATAACGGCTTTCGCTTTGTGCTTATCAAGAAAAG
>CAVDDT010000032.1:0-41553 GCA_963607765.1 Paratractidigestivibacter sp.
TTAGCCATTATTAGATTTAAATGATCAATATCACTCACATTTAAAGTAAGAGATGCAGTAGCAGTTAAATCTTCTTGATTAACAGAAATATTAACTGAAAGCATATTAGCTTTAAATTGAGAGATGCAAGTAGCTAAATCGGTTAACAAGTAAGCTCTATCTTTAGAATAAATTTTAATATTAGCTTCAAACTTATAGTCCGGTTTTCTATCATCCCATTCAACATCAATTAGTCTAGCTTTATCCTTTAAGATATTCGGGCAATCATTTCGATGGACCTTAATGCCTTGTCCCTTAGTTACATAACCAGTAATAGAATCCCCATATACCGGTGTACAACATGGCGCAAGATTGATCTTCATACCAGTTATGCCCTTAACAACAACACCCGTTCTAGAAACAGATTGATTAACTTTGTTCTTAGATTGATTCTTCTTAACGATTTCTTGAAGATCTTCTTCAGCAATTTCTTTTTTACCTACTTTAGTAAGTTTTTCAACAACCGAGCTAGCTGAAATAGACTTAATTGCGATTGTATACATAAAATCGTTATAAGTAGGAGTTCTAAAGAAACCATATAGTTTTTCAAACTTATCTTTGTCAAAGAATTCGTTTGGATCGACTCCCCTTTTAACCATTTCGGCCTTAAGCATATCTTCGCCAGTTTTGACATACTGCTCTTTTTCTTCTTGTTCCTTCTTTTGGAAGTAAGCACGAATCTTATTTTTAGCAGTATTAGTCTTGCAAATCTTCAACCAGTCTTCACTTGGAGAAGAAGACTTATTTGTTCTAAGTTCAACAACATCACCTGTTTTAAGTTCTGTATTAAGTGGTACAAGCACGCCATTTACCAAGGCTCCAACCGTAGTATGCCCTACTTCAGTGTGTACTCTATAAGCAAAGTCGATTGGTGTAGCGTGAGCTGGTAAATCAATTACTCTGCCTTTTGGTGTCATACAATAAACATTAGCGTTAAAGACATCACCAATAACGGTATCCATATATGAAGAGGCATCTTTAGTTTCATTGTTTTCATCAAAAGCAGTTAGCCAATCAAGTTCCTTAACAATCTCTTTTTGTTCTTGATGAGAGTCGTAGTTGCCTTCTTTATATGCCCAATGCGCTGCAACACCTTTTTCAGCTACCTCATCCATTTCTTCAGTTCTAATTTGAATTTCATAAATTCTACCATCAATGCCAACAACAGTAGTGTGCAAAGAACGATACATATTCATCTTAGGCATAGCAATATAATCTTTAAGTCTGCCAGGAATTGGACGATATGTCGCATGAATATAGCCTAATATTTCATAACAATTTAGTTCTGTTTTAGTAACAATACGAATAGCTAAAAGATCAAGAATTTCATCAAAACGTTTGTTCTTTTTTACCATCTTTTTATAAATAGAATAAAGATGCTTAGATCTACCAAAAATTCTAAAAGGAATGTTTTCTTTCTCAAGCATTGTAGAAATGTCTTGAATCATTTGAGCAATTTGGCTATCTCTTTCAGCTTTCTTGTTATCAACCAAATGAGCAATTTCATGATATTTCTCATTATCAATATAGTAAAAAGACAAATCCTCTAGTTCATTTTTTATTTCTGCTAGGCCTAGTCTATGAGCGATTGGTGCATAGACTTCAAGAGTTTCTTTAGCAATTCTTTGTTGCTTCTCAGGAGGCATATATTGAAGAGTACGCATATTATGAAGCCTATCGCAAAGTTTAACTAATATAACACGTACATCCTTGGCCATAGCCATAAGGATCTTACGGTGATTAGCTGCTTGATATTCTTTCTCATCTTTGAATTTTAGATTACCAATTTTTGTTACAGCTTCTACGATATGATATATTTCTTCACCAAATTCTTGTTTAAATTCTTCAGCAGTAATGCCGCAGTCCTCAATAACATCATGTAAAAGTCCAGCACAAATAGTAGTAGGTCCTACTTTTAGTTTGCTAAGTTCATAGGCCACATTTAAAAGATGCACAAAATAAGGCTCTCCGCTTTTTCTAAATTGGCGACTATGTTTCTCATAAGCATAGTCATAGGCATGGTTTATCATGTCTAAAGAGTCCTTATTTGTGATATAAGAATTTATCTGATCGTAAAATATTTCTTTTGTTAATACTGGATTTTTCATAAAACAAAAAATCGAAGATTTCTCTTCGATTTACCATTAATAATGCATTAAAGAGAAAACATCGTACCCTTTAAGTTTTTCTCTACCCTTAAGAGCATCAAGTTCAATTAAGAAGCAACAGCCAACAACCTCGCCACCTAATTGTTCAATCATCTTGATAGTAGCTTCAACTGTACCACCAGTCGCAAGTAAGTCATCACAAATAACTACTTTTTGGCCTTTCTTAACTGCATCTTTGTGCATTTCAAGAGTATTAGTACCATATTCCAATGAATATTCCATTTTAATAGTTTCTCTTGGAAGCTTATTAGGCTTTCTTACGGGAACAAAGCCAATGCCAAGATTGTATGCGATAGGACATCCAAAAATGAATCCTCTTGACTCAGGTCCAGCAACAAGTTGTGCACCTTTCTCTTTCGCAAATTTGGTTAATTCATCACAAGCATACTTGAATGCTTCGCCATCTTGCATAAGAGGTGTAACATCTCTAAATAAAATTCCTTCACTTGGATAATCAGGAATACTAGCTACATAATTTTTTAAATCCATATGTTTTTCTCCATCTATAAAAACAACAAAATTATTATATTCTATCTAAATTAAATCTTCAATTAGAATAGATATAGCATTTTTATGATAGTTATCTTTTGAAATATGGCCGATCAAATCATTGAATTCTTCTTTAATGATTCCCTTAAAACAAATAGCACTTAAACTATTATTAACTATATATTTAGGATACATATTTTTTATCATAAATATTTTTGAATAATTAAAATCTTTAACACAAATTAATGGTTCTTTAAAGTCTATCCCGAATGGTTTAAGTGACTCTATTTCACCTAATAAAGAAATATTTAATTCGTTTTGATTAAAACAAATAACATCTTTAACAATCCTGTTTGCCTTGATCTCATTACTATTAATATTTTTTAAAAATTCATCAATTTTTTCTTCTTTAATACTTAAGCCACAAGCTTGGCCATGGCCACCGAAAGTTTCATACAATCCTTTATATTCGCTTAAATAATCATATAATTCAACATCTTCAGGGCTTCTACCAGAGCCTTTTAAAAGTCCATTAGACTTGCAAAAAACAAGACACGGCTTTTTATAAATAGAAGATATTTTGTTAGCCAATAGCCCACATATTCCTTCTTTAAAAGAATCTGAAATTACGATAATAAATTTATCATTTTTATTTAAAAGTTTATCAGCTATAAGCATTTCATCATTTGTTTCTTTTTTTCTTAAATTGTTAACATTATTGATTTGTGAAATATAGCTATCACATTGTTTCTCATCCGCAAGAAGATATTTAACCAAAAAATTAGAATTATAGTTCATACGGCTAATGGAATTAATCTTTGGAATTACATTAAAAGACAATGAATCATAAGAAAAATTATTACTATCATTTAATAATCTTAGTTGATAGATGTCTTTCTTACTTAATATTTCCATCATCCTTACAAGTAGATAACGATTGAAATCTAGCACACCAACCATATCCGAAAGAATAGTTAATCCACCATAACATAAAGATAAATCATCTTCATAAAAATATGTACTTAATAAATAAGATAGTCCTCCAGCAGATAATTTATTAAATCCATCTTTCAATAAATCAGGATGAATAAACGCAAAACAATTTGGTTTATCTTGATAATTATGATGATCAATAATCAATACTTTAATATCATTTTCATTAGCATAGTTTATAGCTTCAGTTGCGACAACGCCATTATCTACAGTTAAGATACAATCAAAATTATTTTTGATTGCCACATCAACCATATTTTTATTTAAGCCGTAACCATCTTTTATTCTAGATGGGATGTAAAAATTATTACTTATGCCTAAATTGTCTAATAACCTTTTTGTAATAGCTGTAGCACAAATGCCATCACAATCATAATCGCCAATAATTAAAAACTTTGAGTCCTTTAAACTCAAAAGTTTTTCTTTAAAACAAAGAATAGATTCTTCGTCTTTTTTATAATTATTAAATCTAGATATATCTAAAGAAGATTCATCAATGCCATTAATTTTAAAAAGTTCTTCCTTAAGATTTCCATTGTGAAAATTATATTTCATTATAGTAGGCCTACTATAACACCTAGAATTGTTAGAATCAATGCAGCTGCATAAAAGCCTAGTACTACTTTTGTTTCCTTATGTCCTTTTAAAACAAAGGCATAATGAATTGGTGTATATGAGAAAATTCTTTTATGAAATAGCTTAACACAAGAAAGTTGAAGGCATACACAAAACATCTCAATAAGAAAGACACCACCAATCAATAGTAAGGCAATCTCTGAATTAGTAATTAAAGCGATAGAGGCAAATAAACCACCTAAAGCTAACGATCCACTATCGCCCATAAAGATTTTAGCTGGAAAATGATTATAGTGAAGATAGGCAAATAAACCACCAAGTATACATGTTACTAATATGAAAGTGTTGTATTGTTGCTTAAACAAAAGAATAATTAGAAAGCCTATTAGTCCGATACTTGAAACGCCAGCACAAAGTCCATCCATACCATCGGTAAAGTTTACCGCATTAGCTTCACCAAGAAACATCAAAATAATTATTGGCAAATAAATATACCACGCAAAGCTTATATGATTTTCAACAAATGGAATAGTAATTTCAAAGCTTAATGTATTTCTAAATATGATAAACACAATTATTGAAAAGAAAAATTCTAAGATTAATTTAACTTTTGGTGAAAGTCCTTCATTGTCTTTTCTTAATATAATTAGTAAATCATCTAAAAAGCCCACCAAACAAAATAATACGTATGAGATTATTACCATAAGCGTATTATTGTCTTTCAAGCCTTTAAAATTAATAATCATATAAACAATAATAGGCACTACAACAAATAATAGTCCACCCATTATAGGTGTTTTAGCTTTAGACTTATATTCATCTAAGGCATATTCAGAAACTTCTTGATTGATATTATGCTGCTTAAGCATATTAATGTAGAAAGGCATAATAACAAACACGATAACAAAAGATAGGACGCATCCTAATAAAGCAATTAAATAAAAATCCATACTTATCTATTCTACCCTATTTAAATTATTCTTCAACATCTTCTTCATCGGAATAGTCATCCTCATAGTCTTCATCATAATCATCGTCTTCATTAGAATCACTATTCTCTTTTTTAGAAGTATCGACATTGCTTGTGATTTGTTCAAAAGTTACTTCAATATTGTCATAGCTTGATATAGTTGTACCAGCACTAATTGATTGAGATGTCGCAACACCATAACCATTTAAAGTAATTTGGATCTTAGAAAGGCTCCAATAAGCACTCACTTCTTTACGAGTCCATCCAGTAAAATTAGGAAGAGTAATATTGCTTGTGTCAGTTAACAAGAACACTTTAGATTTACTATAGAATTCTTCACCACTTTCAGGATATTGGCCTATTACCGTATCCCCATTTCCTATTTTTATAACTTCAACATTATAATCACTTGTTAAAGTATTGTATGCTTCGTTATAGGATTTATTTAAAACGTTAGGCATTGTTTCTTTTACAATTGGATCAGATACGTCAATGCTTTGCGCACTATAACCTACTTCAGTTAAAATCGCAACTTTCTTTATTAAAGTTTTGATTGGAGTTGAATAAGTATGATTTAAATAATCATATGGAGATATATATGCAAAATAAATCATATATTGAGGATTATCAGCAGGAAAAGCAAGCATTACTGAAGTAATCGAATCATTAGAATCGTATGATCCATTTTCGATAATTTCAGAAGTACCTGTTTTTGCCATAATTTGAACCTCATCTACTGCATAATATTGTGCAGTACCAGCAGGATCAGATACAACTCGTTCAAGAAGAGTTTGCATTTGCTTAGCTGTGCTTTCTTTGATAGGCGTAGAAACAACAGTTTTTTGTCCTTGATAAACAATTTCATCATTATCTGTATCAACGATTTTATCAATATAATAAGGCTTTAACATTTCACCGTTGCCAAAGATTGCTGTATAAGCTTGAAGAAGCTGAAGCATTGTAACTGAACTGCCCTGTCCATAAGTAAGTGCTAGCTTTTCACTAGGGTACTTATAATTTTTAGAACCATTTGTCTCAGCTATACCATCAGTATCAACAAGTTGGAAAAAGCCAAATTTATCTAAGTATTCGCTATAATTTTCAACACCAACATAATCTGTTAATAAAGTACTCGTTGCAACGTTACTTGAATAAATCAGACCATAATCAAGTGGAATTGTTCCCCATGATTTACCTGCTGCATTAGAGATACAGCCATAATATGTATCACCATATACTCTATATGGAGTATTTCCGTTTGAATAATAACAAAATGAACTAGAATCAAAAGTCGCATCACCATCATAAACCCCAAGGTCCATTGCAGTGGCATAAATAAAAGCTTTCATTACTGAACCAGGTTCATAAGGAACTTGAGATCCTTTATTGTTGTAGTCTGTAATATCTAATGTATTTGGGTCAAAACTAGGAGTTTGTCCCCAAGCTTTAATTTTTCCTGTGCTAATTTCAACTACTGCACCCCAAGCTTCAGATGCATTATTTTCTGACACAACATCTTCAAAAGCCGTTTCAAGAGCTTGTTGAATACTAGAATCAATCGTTGTATAAACGTCATAGCCATTTGTAGCGGGAGTAGTTTCCTCATACATGCCAGTTAAAATATAACCATTTTTATCTTGCTGATAGACGTGCTTTCCATCCACACCGCTTAATTCTTCATTCAAGTATTGTTCTAGGCCCATTTTACCTACTAGTTTGCCATCATCATCGCTTTGAGCAAAGCCTATTAAGTAAGGTGCAAAAGTGCTTCCTTGAGCATATATTCTCTTGTTAGATTCCTTAAAACCAATGCCGTAGATTTCAGGAGTATTTAAAATCTCATTCATTTGGTCTTCACTGATATTTCTACCAACTAAGCCAATTTCGGTCTGATATAAATTGGGATTATAAGTTAAATAATAGTAGATTTCACTTTGATCGCCATCCAATATCTTAGCTAATACTTGAGAAGTGTACAAGGGATCCACTACATAAGCTGGTTTGCTACCATTTGTACGTGAAGAATCCAAATAACAAACTATATCATATGTCTTTTGGTCTTGTGCCACAATTTGTCCATTGGCGTCATAAATATTTCCTCTTTTAGCTCTTAATGTTTCAGAAACTAAAGAAACTGACTGTACATACGAGTTAAGTGAAGTGCCTGAACGTAAATGAACTTTTGCGATGCACACAATTAAAGTGTTGATAACGCATAATATTACGGCAACAACAGCTAATGTATAAAAGATACGAAGCATTCTATTGCTTCGCTTCATTAATTTACTCCTTGGATAGAGATTATATTGTCTTGATTTTGATCAAGTCCAGCATCATTAGCCACTGCATAGACTCTATCTTTATTTTCTAAGCTACTAATTTCAATAGTTATCTTTTCATTGTCTGATTTTAATGAATCAATTTGACTAGTCATATTTTGAATTTCCATTGTTAAATTTGTATTATATGAGCCAATAAATAAAGAAGTACCAAGCATTGTAATTAAGGCAATAGAAAAAATAACTACAGCGAATCTATTTAATTTATCTGTTTTTCTTTTCTTTCTTCTAATTTTTGCCATATCTAATTCCTCTTAATTTTGCACTCTTACTTCTAGGATTTTCTTCTAGTTCTTTTTCATCAGCTATAATTGCCTTTCTATTAATTAAAGAAAAATCAGCTTCTTTAATTTCGCTTGGCAATTTAAATACACGTTTGTCATCTTCGACAGTAGTCAAATCTTTAAATTTTCTTTTAACTAATCTGTCTTCCAAAGAATGGAAAGTAATAATAACTACTTTGCCATTTGGATTAAGCATATTTTCAAATCTATCCAAGAATGTGGTTAGTGAATCTAGTTCATGATTAACTTCAATCCTAATAGCTTGGAAAGTTTGCTTAGCAGGATGTCCCTTTTTATTTAAAACTTTGTATGGAAGAGATTTTTTAATCACTTCTACAAGCTCAAAGGTGGTTTTAATTGGCTTTATTTCTCTGCTCTTAATAATGTTAGAAACAATATTTTTATAGTAGTGTTCTTCGCCAAAATCTCTCAAAACTCTTTCTAATTCTTCTTTAGAATAATTGTTCACAACATCATATGCGCTTAAGCTACTATCTGAGTTCATTCGCATATCAAGTGGCCCATCAAAGCGATAAGAGAATCCTCTTTCTACTTCATCAAATTGAGGAGAAGAAACACCTAAATCAAGCAAAATTCCATCAACTTTTTCAACATACTTATTCATATTCATGAAATTGTCGTGAATAAAAGTGACATTAGAATATTCTTTTAGATTTTCTTTTGATTCCTTGATAGCCTCATTATCTAAATCAAAACAATAAAGCTGTCCTGCTTTTAATTTTTCTAAGATCTTCTTACTATGGCCACCTCTGCCCAAAGTGCCATCGATATAGATGCCATTTTCTTTAACATCTAACATTTCAATTGCTTCATTAAGAAGCACGCTTACATGTTTACTCATTGTCTAGTAAATCACTTAAGTTTTCTGCCACTTCTTCAAAGCTTTCGTTAGCTTCATTAAAGTAGTTTTCCCAAGATTCCTTATCCCAAATTTCAATGTGATCGTTAGCACCAACAATTACACATTCTTTTTTGATACCAACTGGAGCAGTCAAATTCGTTGGAATTAAAATACGGCCTTGGTTATCTAATTGACATTCACAAGCATTACTGGTTAGTACTCTTGTGTATTGTCTTACAGCCTTCTTAGTAGTAGGCAACTTGTTGATTCTTTCAAAGATTTTATTCCATTGTTCAAGAGAATAAATTGTTAAACAGCCATCAAGTCCTCTAGTAAGAATGAAAGAAGAGTGAAGTTCATCACGGAACTTGCTAGGGATGATAATTCTGCCTTTGGCATCTAAGTTATGTTCATATTCACCAATAAACATTTACCACTTCTCCCCACTTTACACCACTTCTTACCACTATTATGTTATATTTTGACCCTCTAGTCAATAAAAGGCATAAAAAAAGTTATTATTTTTCAATAATAACTTTTATGTCTCAAATTTATTTTTTAGATTACTCGTTTATATCTTCTTGATTTTCGTTTGCATCAGAATTTTCTTCTTCATTTGGCTCACTATTTGTGCTTTCTTCAGCGACATTTGAATCGTTGCTTTCTGTTTCGGTTGCAATAGTTTCACTTCCTTCATTTCCAACAATAGCGTCGTCAACAAGCATTTCACTTAATTGCCCTGAAGAAGGCATTGTAGAATCAAATAAATCTATTTGTTTCTTTTCATAATCAATTACATCTCTTTTGGCATAAGTACTCGCAATACTTTCTTTATCTACTTCAACAGATTTATCTATCATCAATAGATGCCTAGAGACTTCTTTAATATTGTCAAATGTAACACTACCATAATAGTTCATATCGCTTGTTTCAAAGTGGATAGCATAATTTTCACCATCATTGTATAGCTTAAAAATGTAATTCTTTTCTTCATTAGCTGAACTAGAATAAGATCCACTTTTTTCATAAATCTTATATTCTTCATTAAAGAAGCCATCATCCTTAAGTTTATTATTGTTGTAGTATTCGCTGTTTACAATGGCCGAAACATTTAAATTCATTACAATCTTAGAATCTAAATATTTTAACACTACGCTGTCTGAATCATTTTCTTCTTCACACATATCACTAGGCAAATAGTAACTATAATAAGCCATCGAATTATTTATTCTATAAGTATCTATATTATCAAGATTATCAAATATATTATCCAAACTTGAAGTAATAGAACTCTTCTCGCTATTTGAACAAGCGCATAGTAATAATAGTAAAAATAAGCATGTAATCTTTTTCATCTGTATTATTGTAACAATAATCCCTCTTTTTTAAAACTGAAGTAATTGGTCTTAGAAATGATTAAATGATCGAGTAGATTAAGTCCAACTTGCCTGCATCCCATAACCATGGCTTTTGTAAGTTCTATATCTTTATTTGAAGGTTTGCAATTGTCTGAAGGATGATTGTGAGCTATTATTAGATTCTTTGTTTTAACCATTAAAGCATTCCTAAGCACCTCATTAATAGCTACAAGTGAACTATCCATGGTGCCTCTATACATCACTTCTGATTTGATTATCTTGCCAGCATTATTTACGTATACCACATAAAATTCTTCTTTATCATTAAAGCCAATTTTAAATCTTAGATGGTCTATTATCAAAAGAGGATTTAATGTTTTATTTTCCGAAATACAGTCAATCTCAGTTAATCTTTTTGAGATTTCCAAAATAGCCAATATTTCCATTGCCTTAGCCTTCTTTATTCCCTTAATAGAAACAAGTTCATCATAGGTTAAACTGAGCAAATTGTTAAATCCTCCGGCGGTATCAATCAGTTCATCAGCTAATTTAAAGACATTACTATCTTTGTAAGCAGACTTTAGTACTAGCGAAATAAGTTCACTATTGTTTAAACTTGAAATGCCATAATTAAGAGCCTTTTCTCTAGGCATTATCCTTTCTTCCATATTTAACTGTTAGATATCTTATTAAACAACAAGTTAATGAGCCAAAACTATCAATAAGAACATCTTTAACTTGTCCGCATCTTCCACTAACAAACAATTGATGAAATTCATCAAAACCAGCGCATAGCACACAAAATGCAAAACTAATTATTAAAATATCTTTGCTAGTATATTCTTTAAAGCATTCATAAGTCAGAAAATAAAGAATGAAATATTCAGTAAAGTGAGCGGTTTTTCTAATCAGGAAACTAAAGTTGCTAACAAAAGAATCGATGTTAGCAACTTTAAGCAAGCTTCCAATGTAGGCTAATAGTCCATTTGACAAGCCACTTGATTGCGTTCCGTTTTGAGAACTAAATGAATAAATCAAGATTAGCCATAATACTAGCGCAACACTTTTGACAATCTTTTTTCGCATGAATTAATCATACCATCAATTAAGATATTCAAAAATACTGGAATTACTATTTAAAACGCTATCCAAATTATTGTAAGAATTATTTCCAACAACAACTGATATTTCACCCACTACTTGAGCCTTGTACAAATAAGTAATAGTTTCCTTTGGCACAGCTAAACAAACGCTTTGAAGAATAGTTGATTTATCATAGTCCATTATTTCTTGATGCTTGTTATCATATAATCCGATAATCTTAACATTATTAATGAGTAGATCACTATCCACTTTATTATCCTTGTTAATAGTTAAATACAAATCAACATACATTCCCTTGGTTAAATAAGCTTGATTAATGTTTGCATTATTAACATCTAAATCGAAATTAACCTCATTTTCATTAAGTTCGCTATTAAGCTTATCTTTAATAGAATCATAGTTTTCAAGAGCACTTTTATAAAAGAATGATCCTTTAGGAATTTTTGTGTCTATTGATACATACTTCCCAAGAACTTCTTCTTTTGTTGTTAGTATCTCACTACTAAGATAACTGCTTGGAACTTTGATAACTTCAATTTCATCTTCCGTTATCTGGCTACGATTACTTAAGCTATACTTTGAGACAACAACTTCTTGCATGTGCAATTTAGAATCACAATATAGAAAAATACCTATTGTAAACAGCAAAACACATGCAACTGTTCCGATTAATACCCTTAGGGCTTTTTTGTTATTTTTTGACATCTTTCTCCTTTCCTACTTATTTATTGCAAAAAAATAACAAAATTCCTACATAAAAAGTAGCTTCACGCTACTTTTTCTATTTTTTTCCTAAAAGAGTAAACATTTCCCTCTTATAAACTTCAACTCCCGGTTGATTGAATGGATTAATTCCAAGAAGATAGCAACTCATTCCACAAGCTTTAAAGAAGAAATACATCATATAGCCAAATGATCTTGGACTATTGTCTTTAATAGAAACAAGAATGTTAGGAACACCACCAGTTTCAGTATGTGCTTTAAGTGTACCTCTCATCGCCATTTCATTTACCCAAGATACATTCTTTCCGGCAAGATAATTCATATTATCAAGGTTTTCATCATCATTAGGGAATACAATGTCCTCTGGCATATTATCTATCAATAATAATGTTTCATATAGACATTTACTTCCTTCTTGAATAAATTGACCAAGTGAATGTAAATCGGTTGAGAAACATGCAGAAGTAGGAAGAAGACCTAAGCCATCTTTTCCTTCTGATTCGCCAAACAATTGTTTCCACCATTCCGCAACCATTGTAAGTTGTAGATTATATGTCACAAACATCTCGCTCTTATATCCTTCTTTATCAAGGATTCTTCTAGCAACGGCATATTTATATGCATCATTTTCTTCAATCTTATCGCTAGAATAAGCCTCATAAGCTTCCTTAGCGCCTTCCATAAGTTCTTTAATATCAATGCCAGCAAGAGCTAGAGGAACAAGGCCGACAGAAGTAAATACAGAATATCTTCCACCAATATCATCAGGAACAACGAATTCTTCATAGCCTTCTTTATCTGCCAATTCTTTTAAAGTTCCTTTATGTTTATCAGTAGTGGCAATAATTCTTTCTTTTGCTTCGTCTTTGCCATATTTCTTTTCAATATATTGTTTAAATATTCTAAAAGAAACAGAAGTTTCAGTAGTAGTACCAGACTTAGAAATAACATTTAATACCACATCCTTACCTTCAATGTGTTTTAATACTTGAGAAATATAAGTATTAGAGAAAGTATTTCCAACAAAGATTACTTCCGGCCCATTTTCAGGATATAACCCTCTAATCATTTCAAGAGCTGCTCTAGCGCCTAAATAAGAGCCGCCTATTCCACATACAAGTAAAACATCATATTTTCCTTTTAGTTTTTCAGCAACTTTCAAAACACGATCAAATTCTTCTTTATCATAAGAATATGGCCAATTTACCCAGCCTACAAAATCGTTTCCTTTTCCAGTTTTTTCATGAAGCCACTTGTGTGCTTCACTTACCTTTTCTTGATAAGAATTTAAATCTTCATTTAATTTTGCATAAGATAAATCGAGTTTAAGCATTTTTGTATTCTCCTAACCAATCTTTCATTTTATCTTTCAAAGAATTGAAACCTATTTCCTTTTTAGGCATTCCTTCAAAATGAACTCTTTTGACATATTTTCTAGTATTTTGTTCTAAGGCTTTAAAAGATAGACGAAGTTGTTTATGTTGCTTGTCGATATCTATAACCTTAAGCATACAATAATCACCAACTTTCACAAAGTGTGATACATTTCTAACAAATCCATTTGAAAGTTCAGAAATATGTATTAGTCCTGATACACCATCATCAAAAGAGACGAAAGCACCGTAAGGCTTGATGCCTGTAATCTTTCCATAAACAGTCATTCCTACTTTGTATTGGTTGATTAAGTCCATAAATAAAGTATACTACAAAATGAATTGTCATTTAAATTTTCCGATAACTAGTGTTGTATAATGATTGAGGTGATAAAAATGGAAAAAGAAGAAAAAGAAAAACTTATTTTAAAAACAATTGATAAAATTAGGCCATACATTCAAACTGATGGTGGAGATGTGGAATTTGTAAGGCTTGAAGATGATATTGTCTATGTTAAAGTTCACGGAGCTTGCGTTGGCTGTGGCGCTCTTGAGATGACTCTTAAAGATGGTGTTGCCGCATTAATTATGGATGAAGTTCCAGAAATAAAAGATGTAAGACTTGATGAAGAATCTCAAGCTCAAATGGATAGTTGGTATTAAAAAAGAAGCGACGCTTCTTTTTTTATTCAATTCCCTTATCTTTCAGTCTTTCATCAACAAATTCTTTGATTACATAATAGATAACAGCTACAACCGGCACGCCTAGCAACATGCCAAAGAATCCAAAGTATGCACCGCCAACTAGGATTGCAAACATTATCCATAAAGAACTTAGCCCTACAGAATCACCTAAGATTCTTGGACCAATAATGTTTCCGTCAATTTGTTGAAGAATGATAATCATTATTACAAATATCAAACAATCGATTGGATTAACAATCAACAGTAATAAAGCACTAGGAACAGCGCCAATAAATGGCCCGAAGAACGGAATGATGTTAGTTATTCCAACAATAACTGCAATTAGAGCGGCGTATTCACTATTTATAAATAGCATCGCAATAAAACACAATACACCAATAATAGCTGAATCATATATCTTTCCACTAAAGAAATTAGTGAACTTTTCTAAAGCTAAATACATAATTTTACGTGCCCTATTGTAATGCTTATCAGAAAAAATAGCTAAAGATAATCTTCGAGCACTAATAGCAATTTTCTTTTTGTCAATAAGAATGTATAGGCACACAATAAAGCCGATTATAAAATTTCCTACACTGCTTAAAGCTGTCCAAGTTGAAGAAATAATATTAGGAACAAGATTTTTTAAAGTGTTCCACAATGATTGAACAATTTGATTAGAATATTCATATATCTTATTAACAACCTCATTTGATAAATGAAAACTCTTTTGGATAGTTTTAATCCAATCGGAAGAATTGGTTGCGAAATTAGAAATCGTAACAGATAAAGAAGCTATGCTGCTAACTAACTTAGGTATTAATAGATAAACCACAAGAATAACTATAATCACAAGTAGTAATACAGCGGATAAAGCGCCAATAAATCTTCTTGTCTTAAATTCCCATTTTTCAGGTAGTATATTTTCAACATAAACAGCTGCTTTATTAGTGATAATAGCAAACAAAAGCCCCCATATAAATGGCGACAAAATTGTAAAAAATTTCATTAAAAAAGACTTAACTATTGTTAAGTTAAGTAAAACAATAACAGCGATAGCTACAATAATTCCTGAAGTAGATAGTATAGTTATTTCTTTTCTTGCATCAGGATCTTTTAAATATTTATTCATATTTTAATTATAAATCAAATAATTGACATGAACATTATAATTAAATAAAGGGAGAAATATATATGAGTTCAATAGTTTATTTTACTGATTTTAGATGTCCTGTAGGTACAAGTCAAATTGATAAAATTAAAAGACTATGCAAAGTTGCAGGAATAAACAAAATCGATTTTGAGGGAAAATTTGTCGCAATTAAAATGCATTTTGGTGAACTAGGAAATTTAGCTTTCTTAAGGCCAAACTATGCTAAAGCAATCGCTGATGTGGTAAAGGAATTAGGTGGGAAGCCTTTTTTAACCGATTGTAATACGCTTTATCCAGGAAGTAGGAAAAATGCTTTAGATCATTTGGATTGTGCAAACATAAATGGTTTTAATACCGTTTCTACTGGATGCCAAATTATAATTGCTGATGGGCTTAGAGGAACAGATGAAACCATAGTGCCAATAAATGGAGAATATATCAAGGAAGCAAAAATTGGTAAGGCCATAATGGATGCCGACATTTTTATTTCTTTAACGCACTTTAAAGGACATGAATCAACTGGTTTTGGTGGAGCTATCAAAAACATCGGTATGGGATGTGGCTCTAGAGCTGGAAAGATGGAACAACACAACGAAGGAAAACCGGTTGTTGATGCTTCTTTATGTAAGGGTTGTCGTTTTTGTAGCAAGGAATGTGGTAGTGATGCGATAAGCTACGATACTGGCAAAGCTGTTATTAATTATGATTTATGTAAAGGCTGTGGCAGATGTATTGGTGCGTGTGGCTTTGATGCAATCTCAAACCCAAACTGGGATTCTAATGAAAAGCTAGATCGTAAGATGGCTGAATATGCTTATGCCGTATGCAAAGATAGACCAAATTTCCATATTTCACTTGTAATGGATGTTTCTCCAAACTGCGATTGTCATGGTGAAAATGATGCAGCTATTATTCCAGATGTGGGAATATTTGCTAGTTTTGATCCAGTTGCTCTAGATAGAGCATGTGTAGATGCTTGTCTTAAGGCTACACCGATCGAAAACAGTCAACTTGGCGATAATTTGAAAAATTGTCATCACGAACATAAACATGATCATATCAAAGATACCCATCCTGGCATTAATTGGGAGGCGACTTTGCAGCAAGCCGAAAAGATCGGACTAGGAACAAGCGATTACGAGTTAAAAATTATCAAATAAAACAGCCTATCGGAAGGAAATCCGATAGGCTTATTTTTTTATTTTCCAAGTACCTTTTTGCATCTATCGCATAGGCATTCTGGATCTTTTGATTCTGTAATATTCCAACATCTTGGACATACAACACCATCTACCTTTTCGACTTTAACTTCGCATTCTTCATATTTAGTTAAAGTCTCATTAGTGAACGTAACCTTAGAAACAATTAGCCATTGATTTACTTTATCTTTAAAAGTATCTTCTAATAGTTTCCTATCATCATTAGTAACGTTTAGATATACATGAGCTTCAAGTGACTTGCCGATAACTTTATTTTGTCTAGCCTCTTCTAAAGCCTTTAAGATATCATCTCTTAAAGTATTTAATCTCTTAAATGTAGCCATCACTTCTTCGCTATCGCTATATGTAACACTTTCTGGGAAATGAGTATAATGAACGCTCTTTTCATTAGGCTTAAAGAAACTGTATACTTCTTCTGTTGTAAAGACTAGAACTGGGCTCCATAGTTTAACTAATACATCTATCGCATTAATCAATACTGATTGGACTTGTTTTCTTCTTTCACCCTCATCGCAATACAAGATATCTTTAGCATAATCACAATAGTAAGAAGACAATTCATTAGTCATGAAATTAGTCATAGTGTTTGTAGCTAAGACAAAATCATAATTTTCATATGCTTCTTTAACTTTTGCTAGCATTTCATTTAGGCTTATCATGATATATTTGTCAATAGGTTCTAGGTTTTCATAAGAAACCAATTCGCCCTCATAATCACTAGTAACGCCAAGCAAGAATCTAAAAGTATTTCTAATCTTACGATATTGGTCAGAAACTTGTTTTAAGTTAGAATCACCAATTCTCATATCAGCTTTAAAGTCTTCACTAGCAGCCCATAATCTTAAAATATCAGCACCGTACTTATTGATAATATCAAGAGGATTAACAACATTTCCCACAGACTTATGCATTGCCTCGCCCTTAGAGTCGCAGACATAGCCATGAGATAATACTGACTTATATGGAGCAGTACCATTTACTGCAACAGAAACAATTAATGATGAATTAAACCAGCCTCTATATTGGTCGCTTCCTTCAAAATATAAATCACAAGGATATTCGTACCCTCTGGCAATTAATTCGTTCCAAGAAGAGCCAGAGTCAAACCAAACGTCCATAATATCCTTTTCTTTAGTAAAGATACCATTAGGAGATTTAGGGTTTGTATAGCCTTCAGGTAATAAATCTCTAGCTTCCTTTTCAAACCAAATATTAGAACCATATTGTTCAAATAAATCAGCAATATGATCAAATACTTCTTTTTCAATAATCGGAGTCTTATCTTCAGTGTAAATAATTGGAATTGGAACACCCCATAATCTTTGCCTTGAAATACACCAATCTTTTCTAGCGGCAATCATATTAGTTAAACGTACTTCACCAAATGAGTTCCACCATTTAACTTTCTTAATTGCATCCAATAATTGTGGTTTAACCTTTTCGATAGAAGCAAACCATTGAACAGTTGATCTAAAGATAACAGGTTTCTTTAATCTATCGTCATGTGGATAAGAGTGAGTAATTTTCTCCTTGCCAAGTAATGCACCAAGTCCAGCAAGTTTTTTAATAACTGCAACATTAGCGCCATCTTCCTCTTCTCCAACAACAAACTTGCCAGATAAATCTTCGCCTACTTCAGCAGTCAAACAGCCTTTGTCATCAACTGGTGAAAATGGTTCAATGCCATATTTCTTTCCAACCAAGAAGTCATCTGTACCAAGACCTGGAGCAGTATGAACACAACCTGTACCATCTTCTCCAGAAACATGATTTCCGAGAATAACAAGTGATGGTCTTTCAGGGTAGAATGGATGTTTAACGGTAATATATTCTAATTGTTTTCCTTTAAAAGTCTTTAGAATTCCTTGGTTAGTTAATCCAAATTTAGGAAGGAGTTCATCTACTTTATCAGCTAAGAAAATCAACTTTCCTTTTTCTGTTTGTACAACAGCATAATCAAAAGCTTCATTTAAACAAATTGCAAGGTTCGAAGGAATTGTCCAAGGGGTAGTTGTCCAAATAACAAATCTTTCATCACCATCAAGAACACCTTTTCCATCAAGAACATCAAAGGCAACAAATATTGAAGTATCTTTCTTATCAAAATAAACAATTTCACTATCAGCAATAGCTGTTTCTTGCCAAGGAGACCAGTAAATTGGCTTTAAGCCTTGGAAAATCATGCCATCAAGTGCCATCTTAGCAAAAGACCTAACTTGTCTTGCCTCGAATTCTTTATTAAGAGTGATATAAGGATGTTCATAATCAGCAACTTGGCCAAGTCTTTTTTCAGTAGCCATTTGTTGAGCGATTTGTTGATGAGCATATTCTTCGCATTTTTCTCTAAATTCCTTAGGACTTACTTCTTTTCTGTTAACGCCTAATTTTTGAATAGCATTTTCAATAGGCAAACCATGAGTATCCCAACCAGGAAAGAAAGGCGTATAGTATCCAGCCATAGCTTTTGATCTAACAATAATATCTTTAATCGTTCTATTCATTGCTGTACCAGCATGAAGATTTCCATTAGCGTATGGTGGACCATCGTGTAAAATAAAAGGCTTATGATCCTTGTTCTTTTCTAAAATCTTATGATAGTAATCATCTTTTTCCCACTTATCTAAAATTCCAGGTTCTTTGTTAGCTAAATTACCACGCATTTCAAATGGGGTATTTGGCATATGTAATGTATCTTTGTAATCCATTTTCCCTCCTACAAAAATAAAAAAGGCAGTACAAGGGCGCTAATGCGCGGTACCACCTTCGTTTTTCACTTAAACTCTTAACGCGAGCAACGGTAATCCCTACATATCGAAATTACAGCTTCTAAGTGATATCTTAAATAATTTTTCTATCGGTTCTCACCTTCCCGACTCTCTTGAAGTTTTAATTATTTAAGCATGTCTTATTCTTAGCTTATTCAGCTGAACTATTTAAATTAATATCGCCAGCTACTTGAAGATTCTTTGGTGAACACAAAATTACGTTTTCACCAATCTTTTTAATAGAACCATCTACACCGTATACAACTCCGCTTAAGAAATCAATGATTCTTTGACGGTATTCAAGAGGCATTCTATGCAAATTAACACAACATGCACGCTTGTTTTTAATATGACGGCCAATTTCTTCAGCTTCATCAAAATTGCGAGGTTCAAACAATACAATATTTGTATTAGCGTTTATTTTACTTGCGCCTTCGTCTTTAGGTTTTTCATAAGTACTAAGAACACTAGCTTCTTCTTCGTTAAGCTCTAATTCTTCTTCCTCTTCAACTGGGGCAATAAACTCTTTTATTTTATCTCCAAATCCCATAATTATCTCCTTACTAATTTATGATAGCACAAATTAGCTACTTGCTTTCTCCATTTCGCTTAATTTGGCTTCATATTCAGCCCTTTCACGATCATTCATAAAAACAAAGTGTCCAGGTCTAATTTCAGTAAGCTTAGGTTTTGGGCCAGACAAGTCACGATTTGAGTCATCATAGATAACAAGTTCTTTTTGTTTCTCGATGATAGGATCTGGCATTGGTACAGCTTGTAACAATGAAATTGTATATGGATGAAGTGGATATTTAAACAATTCATCTGTTGGAGCAACTTCAACAATTCTACCATTATGAATTACTGCAATACGATCAGAGAAATAACGTACAACAGATAAATCATGAGCAATAAACATATAAGTCAATCCACGTTCTTCTTTAAACTTATTCATTAAGTTCAATACTTGAGCACGAATTGAAACATCCAAAGCGGAAATAGGTTCATCAGCAATGATGAATTCAGGTTCCATAACCATAGCACGAGCAATGCCTACTCTTTGTCTTTGTCCACCAGAGAACTCATGTGGATATCTTGATTTATGTTCAGGCAATAGACCAACAGATCTTAAAGCTTCATCAACTTTTCTTTCACGATCTTCTTCATTTTCATAAAGTTTAAAATTATACAAGCCTTCTGAGATGCAGTAATCAATTGTAGCTCTTTCGTTTAAAGAAGCGGCAGGATCTTGGAAGATCATCTGAATGTTTCTTACGATGGTTCTTTCTTCTTCCTTTGAAATCTTGCCATTAATCTTTTGGCCTTTGTATAAGATTTCACCATCAGAAGTAGGATTTAAACGAATAATTGAACGACCGATTGTTGTCTTACCACTTCCAGATTCTCCTACAAGGGCAAATGTTTCACCCTTGAAAATTTGGAAGTTAGCATCTTTTACAGCTCTAAAACGTTTTTTATTCTTATAGAAAGTGATTTCCAAATGTTTAACATCTAATAATACTTCTTTATTATCGTTCGCCATAAACGCCTCCTTTTGCGGTCAAAGCGCTAATCTTTTCATGTAGATTACTAATAGCCTTAGGCTTTTCTACCTTAGGAGCATTTGGATGAAGTAACCATGTCTTAGCATAATGAGTATCACTAACTTTAAAGAATGGTGGTTCAGCCAAATAATCAATCTTTAGAGCATAATCGCTTCTTGGAGCAAAGGCATCACCTTTAACTTTTTCAAATAATGATGGTGGTGTACCTCTAATAGCAAATAGTTCATTCCCTCTTTCACTTAATTGAGGAAGAGATGATAATAAACCCCAAGTATATGGATGTTTAGGATCATAGAAGATTTCTTCAACATTACCATATTCAATAATTTGGCCTGCATACATAATAGCAACAACATCAGCAACATTAGCAACAACGCCAAGGTCATGTGTAATATAGATAGTAGTAAAACCGTACTCTATAGATAATTCTTTAATTAAATGAATAATTTGAGCCTGGATAGTAACATCTAGAGCTGTTGTAGGCTCATCACAAATTAGAATCTTTGGATGGCATGCAAGAGCAATAGCAATAACGATTCTTTGTCTCATACCACCAGAGTATTGGAATGGATATTCGTCATATCTTTGTTCAGGATCATGAATGCCTACCCTGCCCATTAACTTAATAGCTTCTTGTTTAGCTTCTTCCTTATTCATTCCTTGGTGTTTCATTAATACTTCAGAAATTTGAAAGCCAATTGTTCTCACTGGGTTTAGTGAAGTCATTGGATCTTGGAATACAGTGGCAATCTTTTTACCACGTATATTCAGCCAATCAGCTTCAGTTTTATTTTCAAGAAGGTTCTTTCCTTCAAACCAAATTTCACCATTTGACACTTCACCATTTAAATCAAGCATACCAGTGAAAGTTTTTGTGAATACAGACTTTCCAGAACCAGATTCGCCTACGATAGCAACAACCTTGCCTTCTTCAAAATCCATTGAGACATTTCTAATAGCAGTTAGAATTCTATCTCTTACTTTAAATTTAACAACAATATTTTTTGCGGATAATATAGTATTTCCCATGATTTAACCTCTACAACATATGAGTTCTAGGATCACTAGCATCTGCTAATGCTTGACCAACAATATATAAAGAAACAGAAATGAAAGCCGCAGTTATAACTGGAATCCAGAACAAATAACTTGCAGAAGACATATATGGAGCATATTGCTGAATCATTCTACCTAAAGAAGGAATAGATTCATTTAGACCAACGCCCATGTATGATAGTGCAACTTCAGAAGATATGAATAGTGGAATATCTCTTGATACACTTGTAATAATAATTGAAACAAGATAAGGCAAGATATTATTTAGAATTATCTTCGAAGTAGGTGTGCCAAGACATTTACTAGCTAAGTTATATTCTCTATCTCTAATAATCATAACCTGTACACGAATAAAGTATGCAGTTCCAATCCAAGTAGTTACAGACAACGCAAAGATTAATTGTTTCATGCCACTACCTAATGCATATACTAATATCATAGCGATTAATGTAGTTGGTATATTAGATAGAACGTTATAAACTTCAATCATAACAGCATCAACTTTTTTAGAGAAGCCCCAAAACATACCAACAATAATGCCTAAGCCTTCAGTAATCAAGGTAGCCATTAAAGCTAAGAATAGTGAATTCTTAGTGCCAGCCCATAATGCATCAAACAAACTATTACCTTTATCATCTGTACCAAATAGATATCCAGATGTGGTAAATGGTCTTAAATAATGCATAGACTTATTATTAATATTAGGTGTTTTCATTGGATCATAACCACTGATTAGTGGTTGAATGAATGCAAACAAAATAACAACAACAATCAAAAATAATAGCACCATTGCAATTTTCTTATGGAAGAATTGTCTCCATACAGAACCCCAATATGAGTATTTAGGAGCAGCTATATGTTCACTCTTAGAATTATCAGCAATTTCAAATTCAAATAAGCTCTTGTCATTTAAATCAATATCCACTTTTTCTTCAACAACAGCATTGTTATCAAGAGGCATTTTATTTTTCTTAAACATACTATCTCTTTCCTTTCTTTGCAGATAATTGAATACGTGGATCAACAATAGTCATCAAAATATCACCAAGCAAAACAGAGAAGATTGCAAGAGATGAGAAGATAAATACTAATGTAATTACCATATTGTTATTTAACTTAGTAATTGAATCAGGAAGCATCTTACCCATACCAGGGATAGCGAATGCAGATTCAGTAATAAGTGCACCAGATATACAAGAGACAACACTTGATGGAATACCATTAATGATTGGAATAATAGCATTCTTCAAAATGTGTTTATTGAATATCTCACCTTGTGATAGCCCTTTTGCTTTAGCAAATTTAACATAATCACTGGTTGATTGGTCAATCATATATCTTCTTGTCCAAGTCATTAGAGAAGGCATATTGATTAAAGTTAAAACCAAGATAGGTGCAATATAAGACTTAATGTTATTGAATCCTAATAATGGGAACTTATCTGGCAAACCAAAATTAACACCAATCTCTCTTATAAAGAATATTAATGCAAGAGAAGGCATGGCGATAACAAGGTTAATAAATGCAATACCAATCTTATCAATTGCTTTATCTTTATTTCTACTCATTAAGATACCAAGCGGAATAGCTAAAACATAGGCAATAGCTAGTGAAATTAGACCGAATCGTAAAGATGTTCCAACCATTGAAGGAGATGAATAATAAGAGTCACAATCTGCATAGTGAGTAGTAAACTTATTCTCATCAAGATGGTCAATAGAAGACTTATAAACACAGCTATGTTGATTTATAGCGCTTTCCATTGTTACTCCAGTAGGAAAAGTTTGTTCAACCTTAACTTGTTCGCCTTGTCCTTGGTTAATTACCTTCAATGTCTTAATACCCTTGTTTGTTGGATAAGAAATGCCAAAATTAAGAGTAATAAAGTTTTGATGAATCCAAGGGAAACCATCGCCAAAATATAAGATATACTCATGTTCACAACCCGAGCATTTAATAGCTGGTACACCATTTTGATCTTTACCAATGTAATATTTTCTTTCAAGATCCGGATTGTTTTCATCCTGCACTGCATTAGGTGTGTCAATCTTAATTAAATTTTTCCAGAAATTGCCAACAAGTTCCAAGACAGTATAGTCATGGTAAGCAAAAGCAGTTCCTGATCTTAGATATTCAACAGTATAACCATCGTTTTCATATTCTTGAATGACTCTAAGATTTTCTTCGCTGTTATTAACAACACATGAAGCAACATCATCTGACTTTTCATTACACATGTCTTGTAGTTTTACATAATCCATATATCCAAGTTCATCGTACTTAGAATATGTATAAGCAGTACGGCTATCACCCTTTAGTTTTCTATAACCGTCATCTAATTCAAAAATCTTTGTTCTTGGAATAAGAGTAAAAATTAGTCCAATTACAATAGATACAACAGCGAATATTGAAAAAATGGCTTTAATTATTCTTGAAAAAATATATTTTCCCATTTGGTTTTTCCTCCCTTATCAATATTCTTCTAAAAATAGTCAAAGTAGGCAGCGAAAGCCGCCTACTTTATTTTGTTTTAAGCTTTTAAGCTAAATTATTCTCCAGCTTCCCAAGCAGCCTTAGCTTCTTCATATTGTTCAGTAGTAACTAAGTCTTCTTGTAGTTGCATGCCCTTCCATCTATATTGAGAAATGCCAGAACCATAGCTTCTAGTAAATGGAACTGCGTGAGTTACAACAACAGCCATATCACTAGTAGACATTGTAGTTGGCATGTATAGACAATGAGCTAATAAGTAAGCATCAGCCTTTGCAAATGCAGCATAACGAGCATCTAGATCATCAGTAATTGCTGAAGCTTCTTGGAATAATTCTTCATACTCGTAGAAACCTAATTCAGTCTTTAGATCATCATCCGAACCGAAGTCATCAGGGCTATTAGATTCATCTGTTAGACCTACAGCATGCATGTAGTAACCAGTAACTGGTGAATAGATTTCAACGAATGTCTTAGGATCTGAATAGTCAGGACCCCATCCAGTGAATGTAGAAATATCGAAGTCAGCATCTTGCCATGCACTTGTATAGTAAGCAATATTTTGAACTGTATCTTGATCTCTTAATACTAATTCAATAACGATTCTGCCATCAGTGTTTTCTTCAACAGATTGTTTCATAGATTGAGCTTGCTTAGTTTGAGTAGCACTTGTTTCAACTACTAGCATATCCAAATGAATTGGATCTTCAGCAGTAATTTCGAAGCCTAATTCTTCTTCAGCAGCATCTAAGTAAGCTAAAGCCTTTTCCTTATCTAACCATGGCCATTGACCATCAGCAAGAGAAACAGTTTCACCAGTTAATTCGGTGTAAGCTTCCTCAACTAGTTTACCATATTGAGTACCATCAGTTGTAGTAACTAGGTTATAAACACCATTTAAGTTTCTAATGCAAGATTCAGCGATTTCAGCAGCTTTTGTAGAACCTACATAAGCAGGAACATCAAACGCACTCTTTAAAGCTAAACGGAAGTTTTCATTTAAGATAGCAGCTCTTGTATGTTCCTTAGCTGTTTCATCAGTAGCATAGTTAGTGTTATCGAAAGTAACACGGTTATAGTTAAATACAACACCAAATGCATAGTAGTTAGGAAGAGTAACTGTAGTATAACCAGAATACTTTTCAGCTAATGCATTGTAAACTTCTTCATTTGTTGCAGGAAGAGAAGCATTATAGTATGTATTTTGTTCGAAACCTCTAATACCAGAATATGGATCTGAACCATCATCATAGATATAAGTTACAGAATCAATATAAATATGTTCAGCATCCCAATAGTTTTCATTCTTAGTAATTACTGTTTGAGAATGAGAATCATAAGCGCTTAATGTGAAAGCGCCATTGTATAGGATAGAATCAGAAGTTAATGAACCGAATGAACAGTTGTTTACATCTGGACTACCTAACTTACAACCATCGCCCTTTGTTTCAAGGAATTGTTGGTTAATTGGGAAGTATGGAGCATATTCAACTGAAGTGTAGAAATAAGGAGTTGATGAAGTTAAAGTATATTCTACTGTGTAATCATCAATAGCCTTAACGCCTACATTAGCGAAAGCTTCATCAGACCAATCACCATTGTTGAAGTAATCAGTGAAACCAGCGATAGCACCTAAAACATCAGCAGTACCAGTTTGGAATTCTGCAGCATGTCTAATACCAGTTACAAAGTCTTGAGCTGTAACTTCGCCATAAACTTCACCAGAAGCAGTTGACCAGTTAACACCTTCTCTTAAATGGAATGTCCAAACAGTAGCATCTTCGTTAGATTCCCAGCTAGTAGCTAGAGAACCAACATAAGTACCATGGTTATCTGTTTCAGTTAAACCATCAATGAAGTTTGCATTGAACATATGGTCTGTTGCTAAAGCAGTAGTAACATAATCTAGATTAGCTGGCTCACGAGAAGTAGCATAATATAGATTCTTAGTGTCAGTTAGTTTTAATGTTGATAGATCAACTGCACTTGTATCATATGTGCTTTCTTCTGAAGAACCATCACTTGCATCTGAAGAATCATCAGAACTTGATGAACTACAAGCAACAAGTGAGAAAGCCATAAGAACAGTTAATAATACCATTAATAACTTTTTCATAAATTTCCTCCCTTTACAAATATAAAAAATATTTGCATAATCCCATTCTACTGAAAATCTATACCATTATCAATAAAATATTTCACTAAATTTTCACAATTCATGAAACTTTTTTTCATTCGAAAGAAAAATAAAAAGGTTATTTTGAAACCTTTTTAAAATCAATTTGTGATAGTACTAAAGCAACTAAACAAATAAAACATCCAATAAGTTCTGAAGTGCTTAATGTTTCATGCAAAATAAGCCATCCACCTATCGCTCCAAAAACACCTTCTAAGCAAAGAATTAAAGATGCAATAGTTGGATCAACATATTTTTGACATTCAACCTGAAGGGTAATACAAATGGCAGCACTTAATGCTCCGGTATATACAAGAGATAATAAAGAAGATTTTACTCCTTCAATATTTATTGGCCCATCAAATAGTAACATCAATATTGAAGAAACAATTGCGCATACACAATATTGAGTTGTGCAAAATATAATACTATCGAGTTTATTAGCACCTTTATCAACTAATAATATATGTATTGCGAAAAGAAGTGAGCAAGCAAGCGCCATCAAATCGCCAGTATTAACACTCATTTCCCCTTTTATGCATAGCAAATAAAGGCCAATGCATTCCAAGATTACACATAACCATGTTTTAAAAGAAGTTTTTTTTCCAACAAAAATGCCTAAAGCTGGTACAAGTACCACATAGACAGAGGTAATAAAACTCGAATTAGCGGCAGTAGTATAATGCAAAGACTCTTGTTGAAAAAGATAAGCAATGCAAGTAATCAGGCCACCAATAAGCCCAAGCTTAATAGAATATTTATTTCCTTTTATATTTTTATTTTTCTTAAAAGCTAAAAGAATAAACATCATAATAACTGAAAAATAACTTCTAAAGCTATAAAAAGTAAATGTCTTTAGTTTTTCTCCGCCAAGACTTTGCAAAGCAAAGGCAAATCCCCAAATAATCGCAATAAATAATAATATAAAAGAATATTTTAATTGTTTGTTCATGTTTAAAATAATAACACTTTTTAAGTTAAAAAAGCTAAGCAGTTGCTTAGCTAATTTTCATACCATGGAAAATAAAATATTTAGGTCCTTTATATTTAGAGGTAGTTGTCTGTTCCTTAGAAAATTCAACATCTTTAAGGGCTTCATATAAATTACCAGAAACACTAAACGAAGTTAAAGGAATGCATTTCTTGCCATCATAGTATCTTGCAAGTCTTACCTCCCCACCAAAATAACCAGTTTCATCAATTTGAGGAGAAGAGAAATGTTCAATTATTATATGAGGAGTTTTCTTATAATTGACGCCATCAGCTTTTAAACTAGCAATTGAATATTCGCCAGAAACATTATCTTTCTTAAGATAATAACCATATCTAATATCACCATAGGTATCTTTTAATACACCTTTACTAATTAGCTTTTTAGAACTTAAGACAATGCCATTTCTATCAAAGCCATGTGAATTAGATACCCCTGCTATGTTTGCTTTTAATGTTAAGTCAAATCTATTATTCGAAACAACATCTTTAACATTATAGTGAGAAGTATGAGTGTATGCTTTTTGATAACTTGTTTCTGACTTAATGGCATCTAAAATGTAATCAGCCATTTCGCCAGTCATTAAAATTGGCAAATCATTTGGAAGATCAACATCTTTAATTGTTTTAGCTTTACTACGATCTTTTGCTATTGATAAGACATCTTCTACTGATTCAGTTATTTCCTTACTACTAAACCTATTTGATTTATAGTATTTGTATGTTTCAAATTCTTCTGTTCCATTAGTCCAAGTAGGAATTATTTCAAATTCAATAGATAGTTTTTCTTCTGAATGTTTTACACCGTTTGAGTTATAAAATTCCAACTTATTTTTAGAAACAAAAATTTCAGTAGAATTAATCCAACCCTTCTTATAGTGATCAGCTTTCATAATAGCCTTAGCAACTTTTAAAGCCGTGTCATTCAAAGATTCTTTTAAAGCAATCTTCTTATTAATATTTTCTTGCTTCTTAGCTAATTCAAAATAAGGATTAAGAGCAGTCTTTGCCTTTTTAACAGCTTCCTTTAGCTTTGTTTTTAAAGTTTTTTCATCATCAGCACTAGTTACAAGAACCGTTGAAGAACCTCTTTTATCTTTTTGATCAACATATACTGTAATGGAAATACTTTCAGTATTGGTAGCTCTATTGATTTCAAGCTTCTTTAAAACAAAGAACAATTCACTAGATTGCTTTTCACTACGGTTGATTTCGTAAGCATCAATGTCTTTATTTTCTCTTAAAAGTTTAATAATTTCTTTTACTTTCATCATGATAATTTTGCCTTGCCTTTCACATTAGGACCGCCATCAGAAACATAAACCCATTCCTTATGTCCTTTTCCACACATTCCAGCTCCGATTACTTCAAAATCATCAGATACCATTGTGATTGAACTTAACAAGTCTACTACATAACCGCTTATTACAACAGGAGCAACAATCTCGCCAGTAAATTTTCCATCTTTTATTTCCAATCCATAACAAGCAGTACATTGAATTTGCCAATTCTTTGGATCTTCCATGCCATTATTTGTTTGGCATAAATAATAGCCATGTTTAATTGATTTAACCATATCATCAAACTTATCTTTGCCCTTAGCAAAATAAGTATTGGTCATACGTGTATAAACCTTGCGCTTATAAGATTCTCTTCTGCCATTTCCAGTAGGTTTGCTATTAAGTTCCATAGCACTTAAGCAATCGGAAATGCCTGTTTGCAAGATACCATTTTTAATAATGTTGGTTGAACTTGCTTCGACGCCATCATCATCAAAAAAATAAGAAGCAGCGCTAACACATGATGCTGCACCATCATACATATTAACAACATCGCTAGCCACTCTTTTGCCAACATAGTTAACAGCCTTGGCTCTATTTTTAACAAACATGTCCATTTCAACACCATGGCCAAATGCTTCATGAGCAATTAAACCAGTAATTGACTGATCTGTAATAATGTCATAAGTGCCAGGTTTAATAGTTTTAGCTTTTAACAGTTTGATTGCAATATCAATAACCTCATCTTTGTTTTTATCAAGTTTTTCGATAGCATCAAAACTATTAACTTCTCCATAAGCTGCATAATTATTTTTGATGTTATCATTTTCTCTAGTTATAACTTGAAACATCGTATTACACCAATCGTATTTTTGATCTAAGCATTTATTGTTTGAGACAAAAATCTTAGATGTTTCTCTTTTGGTGAAAACAACAGCACAATTAATTACTCTTTCATCTTTTTTATGAGCATAGTCTTTTATTGCTTCTAAGCTTTTAAAAATATCAGCATCGCTCATTTCTTTTTCATCTTCTCTTGAAAAAGACTCAACATGTTTTTCTTCCTTTAACATTGGAATGCTAGCAAAATATGAGTTTTCTAATTTAATAGCCTTCAATACCGTACTAGCCTTTAAATTTCTAATATCATCACATGAATATTCACTATAATGTCCATCTTTATACGTTTTAATAACAAAACCACATTCATTATCTAAATCATCAATGGAACTATTTGTAGTTGAAACAACGATTCTTTTAGTCTTAACGTAGTTTCCTAAAATACTTACATATTCATATGTCTTAGATAATTCTTTAACCAATCTCTTGCTATCTTCGATTCTAGATTTAATAAAACTATTTATCATAATATGTTCCTTTCAAAAATATTATATTTCCTAAACAAAAAAGTTCCAACACAGTTGGAACTTTAAGACTTAGTTTGAAACAAGGATTATTCTTCAACTTTATTAGGTGTCTTCTTATTGATTTCAGTAGTATTCTTCCAAATCATTAAGACAACAATAGAACCTTCAAAGCACATTCTTGCAAAGATATTTCCTAGTACTAAAGTAAGTAGGAATGCCAAGAAACTTTCTGAAATCATAAAGAATGATACGATAGTGATAAATAAAGCAGTAGAGATATATAGAACTTTAAGCATTCCTTCAATTATCATTGACTTAAAATTTAAGAAATCTCTTAGTTTTACAAAAAAGTTACTCTTTAGTTTTGAATCCTTCTTTACAAAAGCGTAGTAACAAACAACAGCAAGAATTAGTGATATTGCAGCAATAACAACTAGAGCCGTGATACCAACTTGTGTTTCATAATCATAATTCATGTAAACGTCCTCCCAAATTATTATATCTCAAGATATCCCTTAATCACCTTTAAAGTAGAAAGCACAGCATCAATGTGACTTCTTTCATAACCATGTGAAGCGTATACTCCAGGTCCAATAAGTCCATGTTTAACATCATATCCAGCTTTTAAAGCCGCTTCTACATCGGAACTATAATATGGATATACATCAATCGCATAATCAGCTTTTTCTTTTTTGGCAGCCTCTATCAATTTATTGGTAACATCAAAGTCATACGGTCCACCAGAATCCTTAGCACAAATTGAAACTTGTCTTTCACTACAAGTAACCCCTTCACCAATACACCCCATATCTACCGAAATAGCTTCTTTGACATCATCAGGGATACAAGAACCGCCATGTCCAACTTCTTCATACACAGTTATTAAAAAGTAAACTTTACGCTGTAATTTAATATTGTTGTCTTTTAGATAAGTTGCAAAAGAGATAAGTGCCCCAGCAGATAATTTGTCATCAAGAAAACGTGATTTAATATATCCACTATCAGTTATATGAGCTCTAGGACAAGGACAAACAAAGTCTCCTACTTCAATGCCTAATTTTAAAACATCTTCTTTGCATTTAACATCTTCATCTAGAACCACTTCAATAGAATCAAATGTTCGATCAGTTGTTTGAAGTTCCTTATTTACATGGCTACTAGCATTGATCAATTGAAAAGTTCCTTCATATATTTTCCCATCTCTTGTATAAATTTTTGCATTTTCAGTTTCTACATTGTTGGCAACAAGTCCGCCGATGTTTGTAACTTTTAATCGACCATTGCCTTTGATTTCTTTAACCATTGCACCTAAAGTATCACCATGCGCTGCAAATAATACAGCTCCTTGTTTAGAATCAACATCGCTAATTGTGACTAAAACAGAGCCCTTATTTGAAACAGATGTTTTATATCCAAGTTTTTCAAATTCTCGTACAACCTTATTGGTGATGTTTTTAGTAAAGCCAGATGGCGAATCAATATTTATTAATTCAACAGCCTTTTCACTACCTAATTTTGCATATTTTTTATTCATTTTTTTCATCCTTTTCAAAATAAACATCTTTTATCAAATTATTAAATAACATTGAAAGTACAAACATTGTAATTTTTATTAATAGATAAGTGATAAAAGGCAAAACATCATTATGAAAGCCACATACAATCACATAGACTATTGAAGCAATAAAACTATACCCTGTTAAAAAATATAATGTGTTTAGGCATTTAGGCATCTTAACAATAGATTTTTTAAGTTCCCTGTCAGTCATTTTAAATTTTCGATTAGAAAAGACAAACAAAGCATTAAATAAAGACAGCAAATCAACAACTTCAAGCATATAGCCAATCAACACAAAACCGTTATAAATCATTCCATGGAATCTAACTAATCCACCGGCTATTATTAGCCCCAAAAAGCATAAAGCGATTAAGATTAACTTAGTATTCAGTTTCTTTGCCTCTTCTTTAGAAAGACAAATATGACTAAAATCACTGTAATATTCTTTATATGCATCATTTATAGACTTAAAAGGATTTTTATTTGCCATTTTTCTCACTCTCTTCCATAGCTATCTCCCATTTTTCTTCGGCAGCATGAATCAAATTATGAATATCATCTATTTCTTCATCTAATTCTTGCATACGTCTAGAATCTTGGTAATATTCAGGTTCATATCTTAAAGCTCTTTTTTCCTCGAGCAAATTCTCTAGATTACTTATTTCATCTTCCAATTTCTTTAAGTTATATTTAGGTCTAGCCTTAACAACCTTTAAATCAACTTTTTCAGTTTTCTTTTCTTCTTTCTCTTCTTTAACTTTTAAATCAATATAGTCCTTATATCCATCAGGATAATAAATTGCCTTGCCATCTTGAATCAAAAGAACTGAAGTTGCGACTTCTTTTATAAAATAACGATCATGTGAAACAAATAAAATTGTTCCATCATAGTCTTTTAAAGAAGCTTCTAAAGCTTCTTTAGAAACAATATCAAGGTTATTTGTAGGTTCATCTAAAAGAAGGAAATTAGCATTTTTAAGCATTAGCTTTGCAAGACCAAGTCTCACTTTCTCGCCACCTGATAAAACACTTACTTCTTTAAAAACCTCATCGCTTGAAAATAAGAAAGCACCTAGCACACTTCTTATTTGATACATGTCCATATTGGGATATTCATTCCAAAGTTCTTCTAATACTGTATTGCCGTTTTTATAGCTTGCAATATTTTGGTCAAAATAGCCAATATCAATTTGATGTCCTAAAAGCATATATCCGCCAAGGCTTTGAATTTGGCCGATAATAGTTTTTAACAAAGTTGATTTGCCAGTGCCATTATCTCCCATAATGCATATTTTTTGTCCCCTTAAAATATCGAGAGTAACTTCAAATAAAGGGTGATCATAGCCTACTAAATAGTGATCCATGCTTAAAACGTTTTTACCACCTCTATTTGCACATTTAAAATGAGCTTTAAAGGATTTAGTATCCGCTTTTTTAGGATCTTCTAATTTATCCATACGATCTAAATATTTAATCTTGCTTTGAGCGAAAGCAGCTTTATTTTTTTTATATCTAAATTTCTCAATTAATTCTTCTAATCTTTTTATTTCTTTTTGTTGGCGAACATAAGCTTCACTATCTTTTTCAAAATCAATCTTTTTTTGATTAACATAAGCTGTATAGTTGCCGGCATATTTTTTAATGCGGCCATATTCTAGTTCCCAAACAGAATTTGCGATTTTATCCAAAAAGAATCTATCATGAGATACGACAATAATCGCTTTTTTGTATTTGCTTAAATAATTCTCTAACCATTCAATGGTATTTAGATCCAAATGGTTTGTAGGTTCATCTAAAAGTAATAAATCAGGTTTACTTAAAAGAAGTTTAACAAAAGCTAATTTTGTTTTCTCTCCACCAGAAAATTCGCTTACATTCTTATCTAAATCGCTCTTCTTAAAGCCAAAGCCAAATAAAATTGTTTCCATTTCGCTTTGATAGGTATAACCGCCTTTGAATTTAAACTCTTCCTCTAATGATGAATAATCATTGATCTTCTTTTCATCATGATTTGTCTTTAATTCTTCAGAAAGTTGATTAAGCTTTAATTCCATTTCTAAAAGATCAGAAAATGCATCCAACAATTCATCTTTAACTGTTGAAGTAGAATCTAACAAAGAGTTTTGATTAAGATAACCAATTTTTGTTTTATTTGCCTTGATAAGTTTACCACTGTTTAGTTCAACTTCTCCCATCAAAACTTTTAAAAGGGTCGTTTTTCCCGACCCATTTCTGCCTATTAAGGCAATCTTTTCATTTTCATTTATTGAGAAATCTATGTTCTCAAAAACATCATTGGCACCGAAATAAACGGTGCCATTGTTAATTGATAAAAGCATATTAGAAAGTTAGATTCTTTGGAGTTCTAGGATAAGGAAGAACATCTCTAATGTTTTCCATACCACTTAAATACATAACCATTCTCTCAAAGCCTAATCCAAATCCGGCATGTTTACATCCGCCATATCTTCTAAGATCCAAATACCAATCTAGAGTAGACTTATCCATTCCGATTTCATCCATTCTCTTTTCAAGAAGGTCTAGACGTTCTTCTCTTTGAGAACCACCAACAAGTTCACCTACATGAGGAACAAGTAAGTCACATGCAGCAACAGTCTTTCCATCATCATTAGCTCTCATATAGAAAGCTTTAATATCTTTTGGATAATCAGTTAAGAAAACTGGTCCTTTTACAACTTGTTCACAAATGTATCTTTCGTGTTCAGTATTAAGGTCAATGCCCCACTCAACTTTATTTTCAAATTTAACAGGAGCTTTCAACAAAATATCGATTGCTTCGGTATAAGTCATTCTTCTAAATTCAGAATTTTTAACGTGATTTAATCTTTCAAGAAGAGTTTTGTCAATCATGCTATTGAAGAACTTCATTTCTTCAGGAGCATTCTCAAGGCAATAATCAATGCAATATTTAACCATGTCTTCAATTAATACCATATCATCTTCAAGATCAGCGAAGGCAATCTCTGGTTCAATCATCCAGAATTCACTAGCATGAGTCTTGGTATTAGAATTTTCAGCTCTAAAAGTAGGACCAAAAGTATATACATCTCTAAATGCCATTGCGAAAGCTTCAACATGTAATTGTCCAGATACGGTTAAAGAAGCATGTTTACCAAAGAAGTCTTCGTCATATTTTCCATCATTTCTAGTAGTGGCGGTAAAAACCTCACCAGCACCTTCTGCATCATTGCTTGTGATGATTGGTGTATGTACATAAACAAATCCTTGATCTTGAAAAAATTCATGGATCGCCATAGACAACACACTTCTAAGTCTAAATACAGCAGAGAAAGTGTTTGTACGAGGACGTAAATGTGGATAATCTCTTAAGAATTCAAAGCTATGTCTTTTCTTTTGTAGAATATATGATTCGTCACACTTGCCAAGTATTTCAACACTTTTTGCCTCTAATTCAAATGGTTGTTTATTTTCAGGAGTGTAAATAAACTTACCAGTGACTTTAATGCTAGTTCCGGTAAGCATTTTACTTACCTCAGGATAATTCGTTAAATCATTATGATAAACAATTTGAGCATTCTTAAAATAAGTGCCATCATTAAGCTCAATAAAGCCAATAGAACCCGAATCTCTATTAGTTCTAACCCAACCTTCTAATTCAACATATTCAAGTTGATCTATTTCAATTTGATTACCTGAATTAGATAATTCGTACAATTCTCTAACAGTGTAATAATCCAACATATAATCCCCCTATTTATTTTCTGTATTAGTTTCAAAAACCAATTCTTGTATCATTGATACAACATCAACACTTCTAATAATTACATCTTTTGGTGCATTATAATGAACATGAGTGAAATCAACAATTCCTTTGATTCCTGCTTCAGCTAAAGTATCAATTGTATTTTGAATATCCTCAGATATGCAAAGAATAGCTATACGACATCCTTCAGGAAGTTTTTCCTTAACGTCTTTTATGTCATATACCGGAATCTTAATTTGATTTTTGCATAGTTCTGGTCTTTTATCAAAAGCACAAACTATTTCGCCAACAACATCATCCCAATTATTATAATTCAGCAAGGCTCTTCCTAGGTTACCAGCACCGACTAAAACAATTTTTTCATCATAATTGACACCTAATTCATCTGAAAAAATGCCAATTAGTTCATCAACATTGTAGCCATAGCCCTGTTTTCCAAGACAACCAATCAAAGAGAAGTCTCTTCTGATTGTTGTGGGCTTAATATTAACATAAGTAGATAACTCAGAAGACATAATTTTGTCCTTGCCTTCACTTCTTATCTTTCTTAAAGCCTTTAAATATATAGGATATCTTCTTAAAGTAGCATTTGGAGTTTTTTTCATAAAAATTACCTCTAAATTACATTATAAACTATATTTCCCTTATTTGTGAATAAATATATATTTTTCACTTATAATATTTCAACATTATTTTCTTTAGCTAATTTAATTGTTTCGTCATCCCATAAAGAAGATTGTACTTCGCCAATATGTGCCTTGCCCATCAGTAACATGCAAAGCCTACTTTGTCCTATACCACCTCCTATAGTTAATGGAAGAGTATTATTTAAAATCATTTGGTGATATTTATATTTTCTTCTTTCGTTGTGATTGGAGATATTTAATTGATAATCTAAACTTTTATCATCAACCCTAATTCCCATCGAACTAATCTCTAAAGCGCAATCCAATACTTTGTGATAATAAATCAAATCGCCATTAAGTTTCCAATCATCATAGTCAGGAGCTCTACCATCGTGAGGTTTTCCATCACTCAATTTGTCACCTATGCCAATGATAAATACCGCTTTCTTTTGTTTAACTATTTCATATTCTCTTTGTTTGCTAGAAAGGCTTGGATACCTCTTTAAAAGATCTTCAGCCGTTATAAAATAAACATTTTCTGGCAAATCCACATCTATACTTGGATATTTAATTTTTAGTGTTGCAAGAGTAGCGAGAATACATTTATGAATATTATTTACAGTAGCTTTAAGCGTTTTTAAATTTCTTTCTTTTTTTGTGATTATCTTTTCCCAATCCCATTGGTCAACGTATATTGAATGAAGATTGTCTACTTCTTCATCTCTTCTAATGGCATTCATGTCAGTATATAAACCTTTGCCAACATAAAATTCATAGTCATATAAGGCCATTCTTTTCCATTTAGCTAAAGAGTGAACGATAGAGCCGTTCTTATTTGCGCTTGGAATATCAAAATCAACAGATCTTTCAAAACCGTTTAAATCATCATTTAGTCCGCTGTCTTTTAAAACAAATAATGGCGCACTTACTCTTTTTAAATGTAACGCATCAGAAATATATTTTTGAAAAGTTTGTTTAACTAAAGAAATGGCTTCTTGTGTGTCATATAAAGACATTGTTGATTTATAATCTACTGGAAAAATCGTTTTCACGTTTAGTCCTCTATTGACATATTAGGCATTGAGCTTGTGTTAAGAGGAACAAATTTATTGTTGCGATAATAATGCCAAGCAGCTACACCAATCATAGTTGCGTTATCTGTACAATATTTTAGTGGCGGAAGAATAATTTCAACGTTCTTTATTCTTTCAGCAACTAATTCTCTTAATCTAGAATTACATGCCACTCCACCAGCGATAACAAACATCTTGCAAGGATATTCTTCTAAAGCTTTTATTGTTTTATCAATCAAGCTGTTTAATGCAACTTCTTGGAATGCATAAGCTAAATCAGCTTTGTTTACTTCTTCGCCACTTCTTTCAATTTTGTTAACCATTTGTAAAGAAGCGTTTTTTAATCCAGAGAAAGAAAAATTTAAGCCATCAACTTTTGGTTTAGGCAAAACATAGTTTTTCTTTCCTTCTTTAGCTAATTTATCAATCTTTGGACCGCCTGGATATTCTAATCCCAAAACCCTTGCGACTTTATCATAGGATTCCCCTACCGCATCATCTAGTGTAGTGCCAACAATTTTAAAACTGTTTTCATTTTCAATATAGACAAGTTCAGTATGCCCACCACTTACAACAAGTGCCATAAGAGGATATTTAAGAGGCTGTAAAAGTTCATTGATGAAAATATGTCCTTTTAAATGATGAACACCAATCAACGGTTTATCATAAAAGAAAGCTAGCGTTTTAGCCGCAATTCCGCCTACATGTAAAGAGCCAATTAAACCAGGACCCATTGTATAAGCGATCGCTGACATGTTTTCCACTTTTTCATCAGCTTGTTTTAAGGCTTCATCAACAATTGTTGAAATTTGCTCAACATGCATTCTGCTTGCTACTTCGGGAATTACTCCACCAAATCTTGCGTGAACATCTATTTGACTTGTAACTACACTACCGCAAATATTTAAGTCTTCATCTATGATTGCACACGCTGTCTCATCACAGCTTGATTCAATCGCTAAAATCTTTTTCATTTAAACCAATCAATCCTTTCACCATATCAATCGCATCTTCACCATCTTCATAATACCCTTTACGAACTCTAGTTTTAATAAAGCCTAGTTTCTCATACAAATTAAAAGCTTTATCGTTTCCTTTTCTAACTTCAAGATGCATAAACTCACATTCATTTAATATTGCCTCTCTTATAAACAATTTAAGAAGTTTTTCGCCATATCCTTTACCTTGATATTCTCTATCTATAGCAATATTAACTAAATCACAATTTTCAAACATAAACCAAAGTCCACCATAGCCAATTACTTTATCATCTTCTTCAAGAATAAAATATTTTGAATATTCACTTTTTAAATCTTCTTCAAAAAATTTTCTTGGCCAAGGATCGCTAAATACTTCATTTTCTATTTTTAAAACGTCTTCAAGATTGGAAGTTTTCATTCTAGAAAATATCATCTATAATACGCGTTACTTTCTTTTAAATATTCTGGAGCCAAGAAATTAATATCTTTTACTTCTTCCCACATTCCTTTGGTATTCAAAAAACAATTAGGAATATCGGGATTCTTATTTTCAAGCCCAATTAGTGAACCATCTAAAACAACATCGTAATCTTTTTTATCAATGTCTTTTAATTCTAAAGCGCAATCTTTTAATAGGCATTTTTCGTTATTATATACGCCAACATAAGCTCTATTAGCTCTAGCATCCATTAAAACCATAGTATTTTTATTATTTCCTGCATATAGTCTAAGAGTAGAGATAGTATAAAGTTTTAAATCTTTAACTTTACACAACACTTTTGCGATTGTCATTGCAATTCTTACTCCGGTATAAGAACCAGGACCTTTTGAAATGCAAACAGAATCGATATCATTTTTGCTTAAATTAGCTTTTTTAAATAATTCATCTAAATATACAAATACTTCTTCAGATTGTTTTTTAAAACATTCTAAGCTTATAGAATCAACTATTTTATTATCATCTATTAGTGCTACAGTTAAATATTTGTATGCAGTATCTATGCATAATGTTAACATTTTTCAAACTCCTTATATTTTTCACCAACAGCCTTCAAAGAGATTTCCCTTGTATTATCATCAACATATTTAAAAGAGATTTCTAAGTATTCTTCTGGCAAATAATCTTTATAATATACAGGCCACTCAACAACCATAACCCCTTCATCTAGATATTCATCTAGCCCTAAATCATATTCGCATCCTTCAAGCCTGTAGGCATCTATATGGAATAATTTAAGGTCACCATTATATATTTTTAAAATAGTGAAAGTAGGAGAATTTATAACCTCCTTAATGTTTAAGGCCTCGCCAATACCTTTTGTAAATGTTGTTTTTCCACCAGCTAAATCGCCAACAAGTGTTAAACACATTCCTTTTTTTAGCATTTTTCCTACTTTGTAGCCTAATGCTATAGTTTCATTTTCACTTTTACTTAACATGTAAACAATTATAGCACTTGTGATGATAAAATGATTCTATGTTGCCAGAGAAGTATTTAGAAACAATGAAAGGTTTATTAAAAGATGAATATCAAAATTATATTGATTCTTTTAATCAAAAATCGATTCATAGTTTAAAAATTAACACAAGCAAAATATCTGTAGAAAATTTTTTAAAGATTTTTCCATATGATTTAGAAAAAGTTCCTTGGACAAGCGACGGATTTTACTATACTAATCAAGAGGTAACCAAACATCCATATTATTATGCTGGGCTTTATTATATTCAAGAAGCTAGTGCCATGTTGCCAGCTGAAGTACTACCTATTGAAAAAGGCGATATCGTGTTAGATGCATGTGCTGCGCCAGGAGGAAAAAGTTTAAAAATATTAAACAAATTAGAAAATACTGGATTATTAATTTCAAATGATATTTCTGCATCTAGAGCTAATGCATTACTTAGAAACATCGAAAGATTTGGTTTTGAAAACTACTATGTTATATCTAGAGATCTCTTAGAATTAGAAGAAAAATATAAAAATACGTTTGATAAAATTTTATTGGATGCGCCTTGTTCTGGGGAAGGAATGTTTAGAAAAGATAACACATTAATAAAATCTTGGCTAGAAAAAGGACCAGATGAGTATTCCAAATTACAAAAGCAACTTATTAAAGCTTGTTTAAATATGTTGAAAGATGGTGGACAGTTGTTATATTCAACATGTACATTTTCGCCTTTAGAAGATGAAGAAGTAATCAAATACGCATTAGAAAACAGTGACATTAAACTTATTAAAATTGATAAATACGAAGGTTTTAAGGCTGGAGAAAACGATATTGGTTTAAAGTTATTTCCACACAGAATCAAAGGCGAAGGACATTTTGTGTGTCTTCTACAAAAAGGAAATAAGAAAAATAAAAAAGAAGTTAAAAACAACGAAATAAAGACAAACATAGATTTTATTAATAATCATATAAACAAAAAATTTAATGATGGTAATTTTGAAAAAATAAATGACAATATTTATTACGCAAAAAAATTTGACGTTAATGGAATAAGAACCTTAAGATCTGGATTATTATTAGGAAAAGAAACAACACACGGATTTGAACCATCTCAGCAACTGGCTTTAAACCTTAAAAAGGAAGAATTCGATAAAATATTAAATTTAGATATTAATGATATAAGAGTTGAAAAATATTTAAAAGGAGAAACCATCGATATAGATAAAACTTTAAAAAACTATCTTTTAGTTTGTGTGAATAATTATCCAATTGGATTTGGCAAAGCAGATAATGGGAAACTTAAAAACAAAATAGATAAGGGATGGATTAAAAGATGAGACTAGATAAATATTTAGCCGATATGAAAATCGGCACTAGATCACAAGTAAAAGAAATCGTTAAAAAAGGACGCATCAAAGTAAATAATGAAGTTATAAAAAATAGTGATTACAAAATTAAAGAATCGGATAACGTATATATAGATGGAAATAAAGTTGAGTATTTAGAATACGAATACATAATTTTAAATAAACCAAAAGGTTATTTGAGCGCAACAGAAGACAAATATGATAAAACCATAATGGAATTGATTGATTCAAAAAGAAAAGGGCTATCTCCAGTTGGAAGGCTTGACAAAGATACTGAGGGTTTAATATTAATCACAAACGACGGAAAACTAAATCATGATTTATTGGATCCTAAAAAACATGTTGATAAAAAATATTATGTTGAAGTAGATACAGTACTAAACAAAGATGCAAAAGAAATTTTATCCAAACCAATGGACCTAGGAGATTTTATCGCAAAACCCGCAATATATGAACAAATAGATGATTATCATGCATATCTAACAATAAGCGAGGGAAAATTTCACCAAGTTAAAAGAATGTTTGAAAAAATTGGTAACAAAGTTATATATCTTAAAAGAATTAGTTTTAAAAATTTAAATCTAAATAATTTACAGCTAGGTGAATATAGGCATTTAACAAAAGAAGAACTAGAAGAATTAAAGAATTAATTTGAACTATCTTCTTTTTTATTTTAAATAAAAAAAAGCTCTCAAACGAGAGCTTTTAACCGGCAACGTGCTTGATTTACTATCT
>CAVDDT010000033.1:0-17703 GCA_963607765.1 Paratractidigestivibacter sp.
TAGCTTATTAACAAAAACTAAATCTAATTAAAACCACTTCATGATGAAGCGGTTTTCTTATGGTTTCAGTAATGAAACTTTATTAGTCTAGTTCTTTGATGATGTTACAAGTATTGTTGTATGTATCAGTTATCTTAGAGAATAATTCATCTGTTCCATCAAATGATTTAGCTCTTAGTATTTCTGTTATTGAACATACATCAGTAGATAGTTGATCAAAGCCAAGATTTAGGCAGATGCCTTTTAGAGTATGAGCTCCCCTAAAGGCTACTTCAATGTCCTTGTTTGCTAGTCCATCTTTAAGTATTTGATAACTATTATCTTGTGGGAAGCTTTTTACAATCATCGTGATAAGTTTTTCGTTATCAATTCTTTTCATTGTATCTAAGTAGTTAGCTCCCATCTTGTTGTAGCATTCTTCTAGTGTCATAAATATCTCCTTGATAAGTAGTTACTTATCTAACGTAACCCCCCCCCCGAAAGAATTAGGGTCATTTTGGTCTACCGCATAAATAGTCTTAATACGTTCTTTTATGTTCATAAGACATTGTAACAGTAATGGGTTAAAAGTACCACACTCACCATTTAAAATCATTTCTACAGCTATATCATGAGTATAGCCTTCTTTGTAGACTCTTTTTGAAACTAAGGCATCATAGACATCAGCTAAAGATACAAGTTGAGCACAAATAGGAATGTCATCGCCCTTTAGCCCATCAGGATAACCTTTGCCATCCCATCTTTCATGATGCCAACGAGTAATCTTATAAACATATTGAACAAATGGTTCATCCTTATATAGGTCCATATTTTGCATCATACTAGCACCAATTAAAGTATGAGTCTTCATAATCTCAAATTCTTCTTTAGTTAACTTACCAGGCTTATTTAAAATCTTTTCATCAACACCTAGCTTGCCAATATCATGCATGCCAGCTGCGCCAACAATATTTCTCTTGTCTTCTTCGCTAAAAGAATACTTATTAGAAATAGTTTTTAGTTCATCAAGCAAAAATTCTGTAATTTGCTCAACATGTAAAACGTGAGGACCAGACTCATTGTTTCGATAGCCAACAATATAAGAAAGAATAACAGACATCATATTAGATACTTTGTCCCTTTCTTCCATTTGTTGTCTAACTTTAACTTCAAACTTACGTTGTCTTAAGAAAAGTTTAATTGTATTAGAAACTCTCTTCTTTACTACATTGGCCACAAAAGGTCTTTGAATATAATCAGTAGCACCTAAATCATATGCCTTCATAATAGACTTGTCGTTGTCTTCTGAAGAAATCATCATGATAGGAATATTAAACATATAATCTTTTCCCTTAAGTACGCTTAATACACCAAAACCATCTAAATCAGGCATAACCAAATCAAGCATAACTAAAGATATCTTATCTTTATATTCATCAAGAATAGAAAGTGTCTTAAAGCCACCATCCGCTTCAATGATATTGTATTCATCCTCTAGTAAACCTTTTAAAATCATTCTATTCATACTAGAATCATCTGTAATAAGAATTAGAGGCTTGTCATCAAACTTCTCAATTTCCTTAGATTCTTTGTCCCACTTACAAACTACACAATTTTTACTCTTTTTAGCAGTATATAAAAACTTATCAGCCTGTTCAACAGCAGATTCTAAAGAATCATTATCGGTGATAATTGCGCCAATACTTAATGAAGTCCTAAACTCAGGATGTTCATTAAAAGATAAAGAATTAACTCTAACTCTAATTTTATTAAGTTTACTCTCAAACACTTTTGCACTAATTTGATCAATTAATAAAATTATTTCATCTCCACCATATCTAATAGCGATATCATCATTTCTAATTTCAGCTAAAATCGTGGAAACAACACTCTTGATAATCACATCACCAAATTTATGACCATAAGTATCATTGCATAGCTTAAAGTCGTCAACATCCATGACGGCTACGCCACATGATGGATGAATCTTATCCTTATTTTCCTCAAAATAAAGACGATTATAAGCACCGGTTAAAGGATCCTTATAAAGCTTTTCATTATATGAAAAATACTTATTCATGAAATGCTCATAAGATAAAGAATCAAAGAAAGAATCATCTTCCATCTTTCTAATCATCTCAATAACACAATTGTTTCCTTCAACATTAACATATTTAGAAATAACCTGATAAAAGCTATTATCTAGATACTCTAATTTACTATTCTCATTTTTATTAATAAGTGAAACAAGAGAAATACAGTTATCACATGCCTTATCTTTCTTCCAAAATTCATAGCACATGCAAGGCTTATCAGCTCCATCTAATGCTTTTCTACCACAAACTTCCTTTTCCCTTAATAATCTGACAATAGGAAAAACAAGTCTAAGTTCTTTCATTAGAGAATCAATTTCATCTTGTGTATAAATCTTTTCTTGTTCCATAAAATTACATCATACTATACATTGTAAACATTGGCATGTATATTGAAACAACAATATATCCCGCAAATACCGCAAGAAGAATCAACATAACAGGCTCAAGTTTACTAAGTGCTGCCTTAACAGCTACATCAGATTCATTAGCGTAATAATCACTAATTGTAGAAAGAGTCTTAACTAACTCTCCACTCTTTTCTCCTACTCCAGTCATTTCCTTTAAAACAGTAGGAAGATATTTACTAGAAGACATTGCCTCTGATAAAGTAGTACCAGTTTCAATCTTTTCAGCCATCGCATAAACTTCCTTAGAAACTGCAAAGTTAGATAAACACTTTGAAGTAACCCTTAGTGCTTCCGGTACTGTAAGACCTGCATCTAATAGAGTGGACATTACACTAGAAAACTCTTGTGAATTAGTTAAAGTAGTAATCTTTCCAATAATAGGAAGTTTAAGTTGCATCTGGGCTTTTTTAATTTTGCCTTCATCAGTTGAAGTTAAAACTTTATATAAAACAATAAGTATTAGAATAATCGCTAATAATACTAGCCAATACTTGCCAAACCATTCAGATACATTAATAAGGATCTTAGTCATAACTGGTAGATCTCCACCTAAGTCAGCAAAGACACTAGTTAAAGTTGGCACAACCGCTACCATTACCACAATGACAACAATAATTGCGATAACGCCAACAAACAATGGATAAGCAGTAACCGACTTTAACTTTTCAACAGTCTTAAATGACTTATCAAAATAGTTATGCATATTATCAAAACTAGTTATTAAACTGCCAGATTGTTCGCCTGCCTTAATAGTTTGAAGAAACACCTCAGGTAAACCATCATAGTTTTTTCTAAAAGCTTGCTCAAGAGAGCTACCGTGATTAACATCATCATATGCTTTCTCAAGACACTTCTTTAAACGCTTATCTTCAGTTTGCGAAGCAATCATTTTAATTGTTGTCGCAAGAGGTGTGCCAGCACTCAAAATAATTGAAAATTGTGAGCACATTACAGATAAAGCCTTATCATCTACTTTCTTGCCCACTTCTTTTCTTAAAAGATTATTAAAAGGAGTATCCTTAATTTCATCAATACTTAAAACAAGAGAATTCTTCTCCTTAATTTTTTCTATTGCCTGGTATTCATCGATAGCCTCAATGACACCCTTTACCTTTTGCCCGTCTAAAGATAACGCATTATATTTATAACTAATCATAATTACTCAATCGTCGCAACCTTATCAACAATCTCCTCTAAAGTAGTAGTACCGTTATAAACAAGTTCTCTACCATTGACAATCATTGGCACAAAGTCACCCTTTTCCATTAATTTTTTTCTAAGTTCACTACCATTAATACCACTACAAATGTCATCTCTAATAGAACTATTAACAGTCATAATTTCAAAGACACCAGTTCTACCTCTATATCCTGAGTCAAAGCACATGTAGCAGCCCTTTCCCTTATAGAAATGTTTATTAATGTCGGCGCCAGCTAAATCAACTAAATCGGCATCTGGTTTAATCTCTTCTTTACAATTAGGACATACACAACGAACTAATCTTTGTGAAACAATGCCCCTTAAAGAGCCACCAATTAAATATGGTTCTACACCCAAATCCTTAAGTCTATCTACAGCACTAACCGCATCCTCAGTATGAACAGTTGTTAATACTAAGTGACCAGTCATCGCAGCACGCATGGCAATAGTAGCAGTTTCACCATCTCTAATTTCACCGATACAAATAATATCGGGGTCTTGTCTTAAACAAGATCTTAGGGCACTAGCAAAAGTTAAGCCAATCTTCTCATTAATAGCTACTTGAGTTACACCATCAATCTTAAATTCAACTGGATCTTCCAAAGAAATCATATTAACAGTACTATCCTTAAGCTCATTAATCATTGTGTATAAAGTACTAGTCTTACCAGAACCAGTAGGGCCAACTATCATAATCATTCCTGAAGAGTTCTTTAAAATACGAGAGAACTTTTCATTATCTCTATCAGTAATGCCAATTCCTTTTCTTGTAAGAATATTTTGGTCTCTTAACAAAATACGAATAACAATCTTTTCACCATAAATAGTAGGAAGAGTACTTAAACGTAAGTCAACAGTCTTGCCATCACTACCCTTAGTTTGAGCACGACCATCTTGAGGAATTCTATGTTCAGTAATATTCATTTCGCCCATTACTTTAAAACGAGAAATAACTGCGTCTTGAAGAGCCTTTGGAATAGTTAAAATCTCTTGTAAAGAACCATCTACTCTAATTCTAACTAAAACATCATTTTCTCTTGGCTCAATATGAATATCACTAGCCTTTTCAGCTAAGCTTCTTTCTAAAATACTATTAACAAGTTTTACAGTAGGAGCAGCACTACTAGAATCCTTTATCTCGGTATTTTTAGCTACTTCCTCATAAGTGGCATCAATGCCCCTTTCCTGTTTCATTTGTTCAATAGCTAATGCAGCACCTTCATTCTCATAAAGAACCGAAAGAGCTCTATCTATTGCACTAGAATAGGCAATGCAAGGAACAACCTTTAGTTTAGTAACTTTCTTTACTTCCTCTAAAGCATTAAAGTTCAATGGATCTTCCATTGCCAAAATCAATTTATCTTTTTCAACTCTAATTGGGACTACTCTATTTTTAACAGCGATACTCTTAGGGATGACACTAGCCATACTTGCATCAATTTTTTCTTTATTAATATCGACAAAATCAATGCCTAGTTGCATCTTTAAAACATCGATTAATTGTTCTTCACTGATAAAACCATTTTCTAAAAGAATGGTACCAAGTCTCTTACCAGAACCTTGTTGCAAAGCGACAGCCTTATCAATTTGCTCACTTGATAAGATATTCGCATCAACCAACATTTCCCCTAGTTTCTTATTTTTCATAAAGTATCCTCGCTTAGAATAAACCACGAAAAAATCGTTATCTAACACTTTAAAGATAACACATTTCTTATTATTTTTAAATAATTCAAATTTGATTAAATGCCAAAAGAATTGTTTGTTTTTCTTCTAAGACAATAATCCGAACACAAGAACACTAAATGATTGCTATTAAGAAGGTTACACAGTTTATCGGCATTACTAGGAAATTTATCAAACATCTCTTTATTAATCATATAAATTTCAGAAAAATGATTTAATTTGGAATAATTACGAGACACTTCACAAGCATATAGATTATCCATTTTACCCACTGAAATAATTTCGCCATCGTTCTTTTTTAGAGTTTGATATTTCTCAAAGTAATACTTCATACTTTGATTGTAGAAAATCTATATAAAAATAAATCATCCAAATAGACGATTTATTTTTTAATGCATATAGTTTGATAAGCTAAATTAATCTTATTATCTTTAAACGCTTCTAATAATTCCATTCTTACATTACAAGCTATCTTATAGCTATCAGATAAGGATTTCCCTTCTACATAAAAGCCAATTACAATTCCATTATCACCTAAATCCTCAACATTAACAGTACACTCTGTGTTGTTGATGCCAAATCTTTTTTGATTATCCAAAACTATACTCGAAATAATGCTTCTAACTAAAACTGTATCACTGCCATACTCTAAAGTAAGATTAATTTTATTCTTATAATGGCCACCAGTTTTATCTTCAATAATGGCACTATTCATCAAACTATTGGGAATAACAATCTTAGAACTATTAAGCGTTTCAATCACAATATGCCTAAAATTTATTTCCTTTACCGTTCCATAAATATTCTTTTCTGGAAGAGAAATAAAGTCACCAATATGAAATGGTTCATAGATTGCCAAAAAGAAACCACTAATATAATTGCCAAAGCTTTCTTGTGCTGCAAGACCTACAATCACCGCAATAACTGAAGTAGCCCCAAGAAGTGCTGTTCCAAGCGTCTTTAAAGGCTTAATTTCAGACAAAACTGCAAAACATGCAAAGATATACAAAACCGCTCTTAATGTCTTAAAAGCATACTTTATTGAAGTATTACGCTTAGAAGAATATTTGTCCAAAACATACTTTTGTATTCTATTAATTATTTTAGTTAAAACAATTGTGATAACTAAGATTATTAACGTAAAGATTAAGAAGTTTAAAAAACCATCATCAAACAATTTACTATCTAAATTTTCAAACATATCTACTCCGTACAATGTATAAATAATTAAATCTTATTTGAAGCTTCCCTTTTAGCAACTTCAAACTCTAGTTCTTCCAAATAATTCAATTTCATTAAAAATATTATAGCTTAAAGAAATTAATTTATTAAAATGACATCAGTATCTGTTTTAAGTAAGTTAAACAATGAAAAATAAAAATGAATGCTTCCTTTTTCTTTTGTAGAATAAATATCCACAAGATAAGAATTTAAAGTATCAATAGTATCTTGATGAGGGTGTCCATATAAGCCACTTGTTGAAATAATCGCAAATCTTGGAAGAATCTTACTTACAAAATATGAATCAGTTCCTGTTTTAGAACCATGGTGAGAACATTTTAAGACATCGATATGATTAATCTTGTATTTATTTAATAATTCTCTTTCAACATTTTTAGAAATATCACCAGTAAAAAGAAAACTTAAATTATTAATACTTAGATAATAAATCAAGCTATTATCGTTATCATTATCATATTCATCTACATATAAATACTGTAAATAGATGTTGCCACTATCAACATCTTTTCCATCTTCTATTATTTCCTTAACCTTAAAATCTCTTTGTAAAGCACTTATATTGCCGCTATGATCAGAATCACTATGAGTAATTATTAAATGATCAATCGTATAAATTCCTTGATTATACAGTTCCCTTTTAAGCTTTGAATAATTATAGCTAGAGCCTGTATCAATTAAAGTATTTTCTTTATCTTTAATTAAAATAGCATCACCTTGTCCGACATCAACGAAAGAAACATGACTAATTGGATTATTAAAAAATACAAGACAAATAATTAGTTCAACATAAAGAATATATTTCTTATATTCATTAACAAGAAAATAACTAATAAATAAAATAACAATTGTTAGATAAGATATCTTTCCTCTTATTCCAAATGTCATTATTTTAATAACAAAACTAAAAGCCTTCATTAATAAAAGATAAAAATTCAACAAAAATGGACAATAGAAAACGATTAAAGAAACAAGAAACACGATAATTCTTAGGCTTGTATAGGCGGAATGAAAAACGCACGATAAAAGTCCTACTTGGCCAAAATAATAGGATTGAATAATTCCTAAAACAAAAGGATTATTCCCTACATCTGTAGAATAAATAAGTGAGAATATTAACGATATCAAAAAAGAATAATTAAAAAATAAATAAAAATTAAGAAAACTTATTGTCAACATTTTTAATGATAGTTTAGCCACTTTATCTAATTTAAAAAATGATAAGAAAAAATCTATTAGCAAAAGCAATAACTTTGTTTCAAAGCCAAAGAAGATTGAATAAACAAACAATAAAACAATTGAAAGATATTTGTTTCTTCTAAAGACAGTTTGTAGTAAATAATAAAACGCAAAACCATACCCTAAATAATAGTCTAGATTATTATCATCTACATAATCATTAAAAAGAATCTTCTTAAATAAATTAGCGTTGTCTTGAAAAAAATCCAATCTTTTTAAAGTATTCTTGTAAGGCGAAGAAATGTGACACTTAGAATAGTTATTATTTAAATAAATGATATTTTGTTTAAGAAGATCTTCATCATCAATTCTTTTGCCACTCCCCTTAAAAGAAACTATATCACCTACTTCGACATAATTATTAGAATCGACTTTCACTTTATAAAATATTTTATCTGCCACAAAATAGTCATCACTAGTCTTGTAAACATAGCCATAAGGAATATAGTCTAAACAAATTTTGTACGCTAATGTATAAACAAGAAAAATACTTAATAAAAAAATAATTGATTTTTTATCTACTAGAAATAGATAAATTAAAGAAATAATAAAGACAATAAGATTTTTAAAATAAAGATTAAGAATAAATAAAAAAGCTATCTTAAATAGTGATGTAGTCTTTAAGCTTTTCAAATTTCTTGTCTCCTATCCCGCTGACTTTCTTAAGCTCTTTTAAAGAAGTAAACAAACCATAAGTATTTCGGTAATCAATTATCTTTTGAGCAGTTTTTTCACCAATTCCAGGTAAGGTGCATAACTCACTTAATGAAGCACTATTAATTGAAACCTTAGAACTAGTAGATTCATCAATAGATATTTCATCATCACTTTTTAAAACATAATCATTGCTATAATTATTATTCACATTATCATCCTTAATATCATCATAAGTAGTTCCTAAAGGAACAGTAATTTCCTCATCTTTTACTTTGACTGTAATCTCTTTATTTGAATTGGAAATAGAAAAGACAATCTTATTCGCTAAGATCAATCCGGTAACAAACAATAATAATAAAACTATTTTAATAATTGTCTTTTTAATCATCTAATAGATTATTACCAAAAAAAGTTAAAATTCCTACACAAAAAAGCTAGATTATAACAATCTAGCTTAATCTATATCCACAATATAAATATTGTTATTTTTTCTTTTGAACAATGAAGTAAACAACAAGCATTAGGATTGCTACCGCAATAATACCAACTACATAATAAGAACCTGTATTAGCAGTAGATGCAGTTGTGGTAGTAGCTGTAGTATCAACAGTTTCATCAACGACATTACTATTCGAATTAAAAGTTGTTGATAGATTATAAACTTCATCAAATTCACTTCTATCAATATAGTTTGTAGTTAATTCGTTATTAGAATCTGTAACAACAGTGGTGTTATAGCTACCAGTAACAGTAATTGTATATTCACTATCACCTTCAGCTATAATTTCATCGTTAACCTTGATAGTAACACTTTTTCCATCTTCATCCACTATTTGGCCACCATCTTCAACATTTAAATTAGTAACTGTGCTATCACCCATAACAATCCACTTAGAGTCACTAGAAATATTCATTGTGATATTCTCATCAGTTTGATTAGTATTGACAGCATTTTCCGTAATTGAAGTAGCTCCAGTATAAGTTGTGCCATTCATCAAATAAATATTTGCACTACTAATAGAATCAACTGTAATATTTCCGCTTAAAGTTTCATTTAAGCAAGTAAAGTTAACGCTAGCACCATTGCTTCCAGCCTTGCCCCAGCTATTAGCATCGTTGCCTTCTACTTGTAATAAATTAACATTTGTAGAATCAAAATTTAATGTTGTGTTTGATAATAAAACATTAGCTGAGGTATTGGTTAAATAAAACATTGAACCTGAATCAATAGAAGTAGTTAAAGTAGAATTAACAGCCTCAAATCTAGCCAAATCACCAGTTGAAGTCTCAGCATCACCACTTGTTGATTGATAAATAATCACACCATTCTTAATAGGATCAGAACCAGTTATTGCGTTGTTAGTAGAAGCTAGATTTGAATTATAAATAAGAATTGTATTCAAACCTTCCATACCAGCAATTTGGCTGCCACTTGAAGTACCTGTAACATTATCAGCTTCTATATCTCCTGTAGAATAAAGAAGTGGAGAACCAGATCCAGCAGTACTTAAAGTGGAGTTTGTAATTGAAATGTTGCCGCCACCTCTATCAGTCGCAACACTTGCACTATGATTTCCTTGAGTAGATATATTCATACTATCAGCAATAATTGTTCCAGAATAAGTCGCATCTAAGCCTCTAGAATTATCACTAGAAGTACTTATGGTGTTATTGTATGAATAAACCTTGCTACTATCAGTGGCGAAAATCGCATTAGAGCCTTCACTTGTAGAATTTAAAGTAGAATTACTAATCTTTAATAAAGAGTTTTCATTAACAGCTAACGCAATTGAATTTAAACCATAGAAGTTACAATTATCACCATTATCATCATCGCCACTCTTATTTAAAGTAGAACCATCAATAGTTAAAGTGCCAGCATTTTCTACTAAAGCTGCATTTTGATCTGAATCAGTAGCCTCAATTGTTTCATCACTACTAGAAACTTCTTCTCCATCAGCAGTTAAAGTTCCACTATAAGAACCAGAATAATCAAATGTTTGAGTATTAGCACCTCCGCCAAATCCTTCACCATCAGGTTTTTCAGGGGGAGTGCCGCCCCCACTCATATCACCAGGAGCTTCTCCATCTGGCTTTTCTGGCATATCCCCATTTTCACCTTGAGGAGGCTCTTTAGAAGAATTATCATCCTCAGCATAAATTCCTATGCCAGATGTAATTAATAATAGAATACTTAATAAACATATCTTAATTTTTTTAGTTTTCATTTCGTTCACCTCATATACTAGGATAAAGATAGTATGTGAAATTAAACTGAACTGATTTTGAAAAGAAAGTGAAAAAGAAAAAGTCATCAATTGATGACTTTTAGGTTAATACTTAAATCTGTAAATTATAGAACTTTTACAATCTTAACTTCGTAAGGAATCTTTGAATTAACGCTCACAACACTGCCAACTTTTTGATCAAGAATAGCTTCAGCAAGTGCTGTAGCATTAGAAAGCTTGCCATTTAACGGATCAGCTTCAACACTACCAACGATAGTATAAGTTAGCTTCTTCTTAGTATCCATTTCTTCAAGTTCAACAGTAGAACCTAAACGAACATATTTAGTAGACTTTGATTCAGAAATGACTTCAGCATTATGAATCATGTGTTCTAGTTCTTTAATTCTAGATTCAACTTGAGCTTGTCTATCTCTAGCAGCATCATAATCAGCGTTTTCAGACAAGTCACCTTGTGCTCTTGCTGACTTTAATTCTTCTATAACTTCATTTCTAGTAACATGAATTAATTCTTCTAATTCATCTTTTAAATCTTGTAAACCTTCTTCAGTGACATAAAAAATATCGTCCATAATTTACCTCCGCGTACTCTATCATAGCATATTTTTATAATAATATGCTATTAATCTTGGTTATAAGCAAGTCAATAGCTACGTTATTAGTTCCACCTTCAGGGATAATCACATCAGCATATTTCTTGCTTGGTTCAACAAATTGTTCATGCATAACTCTAACGGTAGAAAGCCATTGGTCCATAACGCTATTAACATCTCTACCTCTTTCATTGATATCTCTTTTAAGGCGTCTAATAAACCTAACATCATATGGAGTATCAACATATACTTTGATATCAAGAAGATCTCTGATATCTTTTTCTTCTAAGACAAATAATCCTTCAACAATAATAACATCTCTTGGTTCAATCACATCAATAATTGAACTTCTATTATGTTCAGTATAGTCATAAGTAGGTTTCTCAATTGTTTTACCCTTAAGTAAATCAAGAAGTTGATTCTTCATAAGCTCATGGTCAAATGCAAAGGGATGATCATAATTGGTCTTAGTTCTCTCCTCAAAGCTCATATCACTTTGATCCTTATAGTAATCATCTTCTTTAATAATGATTACAGAATTTGACTTATCAAAAGCTTCAAATAGTTTTCTAGCAATACTCGTCTTGCCACTAGCACTGCCACCAGCAATACCAATAATAACAGGTTTCTTTAATAACATGATAAATACTCCTCTTGATTAGCTAATTGTTCTTCATAAGTTTCCGCAAAAATGGTTTCACCATCACCACATACATCGCCAATAAAGAATAAGTAATTAGTATCAGCTGGATTAAGCGTTGCCACAAGTGCATCCTTACCAAATGAACAAATAGCTCCAGGAGGAAGACCCATAATTTGATAAGTATTATATGGATCCTCTTCATCTTGAATAACTTCACACTTTGTCCAATCCTCACCTAAGCCAATATTTAGCGCATAACAAACAGTAACTGAACTTTGAAGTTGCATGCCTTGATCAAGTCTATTATAAAAAACACTTGCAACCTTGCTCATATCATCAGGGTTGCCAGACTCTCTTTGAACAATACTAGCTAAAGTAAAGATTTCATGAATTGAATAATCGCTAGCTTCAAAATCAGATTTATATTCGTTATATAAGCTTAATGTTTCATTCAAAATCTTTCTTGTAACATCCTCCACTGTAGTATTAGCAAAAAACTCATAAGTATCAGGAAACAAATAACCTTCTAGTAAATATTTAACATCTTCACCAAACATTTCTTCAGTTAAAAATGGATAATCAGACATTAAACTCCTAATTGAATCCTCATCATTCCAATAAGCGACAATTTCATCAAAAGTAAGATTAGTATTATTAGAAATCTCATTAGCGAAATCAATTAATCTAGTTCCTTCCATAAACTTAATTGTCACCGTATCTTGAATAGCATTATTCCCATCAGATAAGTATGAAACTAAATTTTCAAAAGACCATGATTTGTCTACTGTATAAGTACCAGCTTTAAAGTCTAAAGAGATATGCTTAAGCTTTGCATAATAATAAGCTACATCACCATTATGAATAACATTCTCCTCTTGAAGATACTTCAAAACAGTTTTGCCATACCAATTATCTTCTATCGTAATTGAAACTTCTTCACTAGAACTTGAAACAGGATCCATATTAGACTTTATAAAAACAAACCCTAATATCACTCCTAAAACAAACAAAAAAAGAACGACTAATAATAAGATTTTAGTCGTATTATCTTTCTTTTTCTTATTCTTCTTCATCATCTACCTCATCAAAGGCATCAATTACTTCTTGAACGCTCTCAAGTTCCTCTTCATCTTCAACAGCGTACAAGTTGCCATCCTCATCATATTTGAAAGCAAACAATTCATCGTCTTTACTTTCTTCATAAACAACCACATAATTTTCGTCATTCATATCGAAAGTAAAAAGAATATTCATCTCTCTTTCGTTTCCATTGTCATCAGTAATAAAAATCTTATCATCCATTTTGTTTTTTCCTATCTAAATAATCTTGTAAAATATTTTGTGCTGCCAACTGATCAACTGTAGCCTTTCTTTTAGAAGCACTGTTTCCTAAAAAAGCACTCGTCTTTAAAGCCATTGAAGTAGTTAATCTTTCATCTTGAAGAATAACCTTAACATCTCTTTCGCTTTCAATAACATCCTTAAATTCCATCGAAAGCTGTGCCCTTTCTCCTATATCGCCATTCATGTGTTTAGGAAGGCCTAAGACAACTTCTTTAATTTTGTATTCATCAATATATTCAAGAGTTCTATCAACCGCCGCATCATAATCATCTTGCGCAAATCTAAACGTCTCTTTAGCCAAAGCTAAATTTTCGCCGCTGTCAGACAAAGCAATGCCAAGAGTTCTAGAACCTAAATCTAAGCCTAAAATACGCATCGATTACTTGCTCTCCAAATAATAACGAACAAGCTCTTCGATAATTTCATATCTTTCAACTTGTTGAATATCGCTTCTGGCATTATTATGACTAGAAATATAAGCCGGATCATTAGAAATCAAATAACCAGCAATTTGATTAACTGGATTATAGCCTCTTTCAGTCAATGCCTTAGAAACGTTCTTCAACAATTGTTTCATATTTTCACGCTTAAGATCATTTGAATTAAATAACATTGTGCTAGAAATTTCTTTATTCATAAAAAACACCTCTATACTATTATACAAAAAAAGAAAGTATTAACTACTTTCTTTAGTGAATTTTTGACTGATTATAATACTTAAATATATCAATATTAGAATAAAAATCTAAGGCACCATAAGTATTGAAAATAGAAACTATCACATCATTGTAAATAACATCTATCGCAAATAAAGATGCAAGAGTTATAGAAACAATCATAAAAGTCTCTTTATTTACTTTATTAGATAGCCACAATAGCAATGGATAGACTAAATAAATGACCATCAAGCCAGAAAGTGCAAATACCAATACACTTCTTAGGCAAACAAAACCTTCAATATTACCAAAATTTAATATTTCAGTATTGTAATCCCAGCCACGTCTTCCATCAAACAAGATATACATGCCCTTACCAGCAAGATATTCTAATAAACCACAAGATAAGCCAGCAATAAAGAAAACAGCTAATGGACTCTTTTTATACTTTCTTGTAAGCCAATAAATCAATAAACAGCCAATGCCATATATCTCAATCCAAGGCCCAAAACAAGAACCCCTTTTGCATAATGCACCATTATTAAAATAATAAAAGATTGTTTCATATATTGTTCCATATATTCCGCCAACCACAAAAAGAGCACATAAAATAGAAATGAAAGTAGATTTATCTACTTTCATTTCATTATTTAAATATGATTTAAAGAAAGCTTTCATTATTTAAACATTTCTTTAACTGTGTTTAAAATAGCGTCCATTTTGCCATTATTAACACCACCAGATTGAGCCAAGTCTTTTTTGCCTCCGCCTTTGCCATCGCAAAGACTAGCAGCTTGCTTAACAATGTTTCCTGCGTCTAAGCCACAAGCAATCGCCTTATCACCTAACGCACAAACAAACGAATACTTTTCGCCATTATTGTTACCAATAAAGACAGCACCACCATTAAGTTTATTTTTAATGCCATCAGCAAAATTCTTTGCGTTATATTGTAAGCCATCATATGAAACAACAACACTCTTAAACTTGCCATTATCAACAGCTTTAGAAACTAGCACATCACTGTCAAGATTCATTACTCTAGATAAAAGTTGAGCTTTTTCATTTTCAAGAGAAGAAATATTTTCTTTCATTTGATTAACTCTATCAGCGACCATATCAATATTCTTAAGCTTCAAACTATCTTTTAAATTATCTAGCTTGTCTTCATAAGACTTAAATGCTTCATAAGCTTTCATCTTGGTAACGCATTCAATTCTTCTAATGCCAGATCCAACAGACTCCTCACAAGTAATTTTGAAAGAACCTAAATCACTTGTATTAAATGCATGAGTACCACCACAGAATTCCTTACTAGGACCCATAGTGACTACCCTTACCTTATCTCCATATTTTTCATCAAACAGAGCAATAGCACCAGTCTTCTTAGCATCTTCGATTGATAATAATTCTGTTGTCACAGGATAAGAAGCATTAATGAACTCATTAACTTTTTCTTCGATTTTATTTAAAAGTTCAGGAGAAATCTTCTCAAAATGAGTAAAGTCAAATCTTGCATAATCAGCGCATACATAAGAACCAGCTTGTTGCACATGGCTGCCTAGCACTTCTCTTAAAGCTTCATCAAGTAAATGAAGACAAGAGTGATTAGCACGAATCTTCTTTCTATCTTCACTATTAATCTTTAAATTAAAGTTATCACCAACTTTAATAGAACCCTTTTCAATAGTTACAGAATGCAAGAATTCACCGTTTGGAGCCTTTTGAACATCCTTAACAAAAGCCTTGCAAACATCATTTTCAATATAGCCAGTATCAGCACATTGGCCACCACTTTCAGCATAGAAACAAGAATTAGCGAAGACAACTTGTCCCTCATTATCTAATTCTTCAACTCTCTTGCCATCTTTAAATAAAGCAATAACATTCGAATTATCTTCATCTTTTTCATAACCAGTGAAGCTAAAAGTAGCCTTGAAATTTAATAAATCTTCACTTTGATTATGCATAGACTCCTTAACATCTCTGGCATTTCTAGCCATTTCTTTTTGTCTAGCCATGCACTTTTCAAAGCCTTCTAAATCACACTTGATTCCTCTATCACTAGCAGACTCAATAGTCATTTCCTTAGGGAAACCATATGTATCATATAGTTTGAAGATAACTTCTCCAGATAAAGTATTATCCTTAACGTTATCAAGTTCTTGATTCAATAGTTTTTCACCATTAGCCAAAGTAACGATGAAAGATTCTTCTTCTCTCTTGATTAACTTTTTAACAAAATCTTTCTTTTCAAGCAAGTAAGGATAGAAACCAGACATCATATCACAAACAGTATCGACAAGTTCGTATAAGAATGGCTTATTAATGCCTAAATTTCTTGCGTAACGCATAGCACGTCTAAGCACTCTTCTTAAAACATAGCCCCTTCCTTCATTTGAGAAAGTAGCTCCATCAGCTAAAGCAAACACGCAAGTTCTAATATGATCAGCAATAACTCTATATGCCATCTTATTATCAGCGTACTTAACATTAGTATATTCTTCAGTTTTATGAATTATAGGAAGGAATAAATCGGTATCAAAGTTAGTTTCACCATCTTGAATTAAAGCCACAAGTCTCTCAAGGCCCATGCCAGTATCGATATTCTTTTGAGGCAGTTCTTTATAATCTTTTCTATCCACTCCATCTTTGGCATCATATTGAGAGAATACAGTGTTCCAAACCTCAATATAACGATCATTCTCCATTTCTTCAAAGAAAAGCTTCTCTCCAATTCCCTCAGGATCGTACTTGGGGCCTCTATCATAATAAATTTCGCTATCTGGTCCACATGGTCCTTCGCCAATTTCCCAGAAATTGTCATATGATTTTAAAATATGAGCAGGATTTAAACCGATTTCCTTGGTCCAAATATTGTATGCATCAACATCATCTGGATAAATAGTTACATAAAGCTTATCAGGATCAAAGCCAATCCAATCAGGACTAGTTAAAAATTCCCAAGCAAACTTTAAAGCATCTTCTCTAAAATAATCACCAATAGAGAAATTGCCAAGCATTTCAAAGAAAGTATGATGTCTAGCAGTCTTACCTACATTTTCAATATCATTTGTTCTAATACACTTTTGTGCATTAGTAATACGATTACAAGCAGGCTTTTCTCTACCATCAAAGTATTTCTTCAAAGCCGCAACACCAGCATTAATCCATAACAATGTTGGATCATTCACAGGCACTAAAGATGCACCTGGCTCCACCATATGTCCCTTTGATTTAAAGAAATCTAGAAACATTTGTCTTACTTCATTACCAGTTAAATTCTTCATATTTTTCCTCCTAAAATAAAAAAAGCGTCTCTAAGGACGCTAATACGTGGTACCACCTTAGTTCTTGAAAACAAGCACTCTATTCGATAACGGCGAAATCCGCTGAGTATTAATCAGAAAACACAAGTAGCTTCCCTTTAATATAGCTATAAGTTTGCACCACCACTTACTCTCTATAAGCATCAATCAAAGGTACTTATCTCTTGTAATATAATAACATAATTAATCAAAAATAAAAGGGATGATAAAATTTACCATCCCTTAAGAATTGATTTTTCTATTGTCCGCCAACTATCTGGTCCAACACACCTAGTACAAATTCCGATTGAGATTTCACCTGTTTTAAAAGGTTAATAACTGTTATATTTTGTTTTTAAATTCTCCGCAAGCCCTTGAAAACACTGAATTTATCGCAGGTGAGCTTTCGC
>CAVDDT010000034.1:0-64538 GCA_963607765.1 Paratractidigestivibacter sp.
ATGTCTCTTTTTGTTAAAATAATAGTGCATATGGAATTCGCATTAAGAAAGAAAATAAGTGGTACAAAGATTGCAGCTACTAGAAAAAAACTAAAGTTAACACAAGAAGAATTTGCGAACTTTTGTGGTGTATCTAAAAAGACAATACAACGTTTCGAAAATAGTGATGAAGTAAGTGGAGAGATTGTAACTATTATTGATATTTTAAATAAGAAAGGCGATTTATTGGATGAGCTTGTTGTTCCAAGTATGAGCAACGATTTTCCAATAAGACTCTATTACTATAAAGAAGATATTTTATGCACAACAATTGATGTTGATGAAATTAATCAAAGAGTAAAAATCAAAAACTATGGAGTTGTATATAGCGATTGTGCTTTTGGGAATAATCAGCATCCTAGTTATTTGGATTATCTCGATTTTTTAAAAAGCAGATGTTTTCCAGAAGAAAGAGATAAGATGAAATTATTACTAAGTGATTTAAATCTTCCCTTTTATGATCCTTTTATGATTATCGAAAAGACAAAAGGTAGAATGGCTGAAGATGATTATTGGATAGATATAAAGAGGATATAAATATGGTTGAACTTTTTAGTAAAGATGAATATACAAATGCTAGGCAATCATCAAAGGGCAATCAACTGAAATGGGAAAATAATAATATTTGGTATAAAGCAGATTATGCAGGATATGAAGGTTTAGCTGAGTATATGGTTTCACATTTGCTTAGTCTTTCTTCTTTGGATAAGAATGAATTTGTTTTGTATGATTTAGAAAGTATTTCTTATAATGACAATTCTTATAGAGGCTGTAGAAGCAATGGCTTTTTAAAAGAAGGCGAAACACTTATTACTTTAGAGAGACTATTTAAGGAAAAATATGGAAAGAGTCTTTAACAAAGCGTTTTTAAGATACAAGGTGTTGATAAACGAATAGAGTTTGTGGTAAATAGTGTAGTTAATATTACTAATTTGACTGATTTTAAAGATTATTTTTCAAAGATTATTACGATTGATGCACTTTTTTAAACGAAGATAGGCACATGCACAATATTGCCGTAATAAGAAAAAGCAATGGCAGATATAAACTGTGTCCAATTTTTGATAATGGAGCTTGTCTAATGTCTGACATAACGTTTGATTATCCATTATCTAAGGATACATTTAAGTTAATTGATAAGGTTAAATCAAAGACTGTGGCGATAGATTTTAATGAACAATTAGAGGAATGTGAAAAACTGTTTGGGAATAATGTTAAATTTAGTTGGAATAGAAATGATATAGTAAAACTTTTGAATAATGCTGATATCTATCCTGATGAAATAAAGAAACGTGTTTATGATGTTTTGATAGAACAAAAAAGAAAGTATAGTTATTTATTTACTGGTAAATAGAAGAATAGTATGAACTATTCTAATTATTTTTTTGTATTAGAATAGGTTATATATAAGGAGAAAATTATGGCTTGTACAACAATTTTAGTAGGCAAGAAGGCATCATATGATGGTTCTTGTATTATTGCGCGTAATGATGATTCGGGCGCAGGAAATTATACTCCAAAAAAGTATGTGATTATTAATCCAAAGGATCAGCCAAGAAAATATACTACTTGTATTTCTCATCTAACAATTGATCTTGAAGATAATCCCTTAACTTATTCAGCTACCCCAAATGTTAATAGAGAACATGGAATTTGGTGTGCTGCTGGTGTTAATAGTTTAAATGTGGCAATGAGTGCAACGGAGACTATTACGTCTAATCCTAGAGTGCTTGGAGCTGATCCTCTTGTGAATTATATAAAGGGTGATGGCAAGAAAAAGGACATTCCAGGTGGAATTGGTGAAGAGGATATTGTTCATATCATTTTGCCTTATATTAAAAGTGCCAGAGAAGGTGTTATTAGACTTGGCTCTATGCTTGAAAAATACGGCACTTATGAAATGAATGGTATTGCTTTTGCGGATGAGAAAGAAATTTGGTGGTTAGAGACTGTTGGTGGACATCATTTCTTGGCTAAAAGAGTTGAAGATGATGAATATGTTGTGATGCCAAATCAATTTGGCATGGATGAGTATGACTTAGATGATGGCGTCGGCAAACAAGTTAAGCATATTTGTTCAAAGGATATGAAGGAATTTATCAAAGATAATCATTTAGATTTAAGCAATGATGATTATTTCAATCCAAGATTAGCCTTTGGTTCTCATGATGATTCTGATCATATCTATAACACACCTAGAGCTTGGTATATGCTTAAGTACTTTAATCCAACTTTCTGTGATTGGGAAAGCGATTATAGGCCTGAGGATGATGATCTCCCATTTAGTATGGTTCCTGAAAGAAAGATTACTATCGAGGATGTTAAATATATTCTATCTAGCCATTTCCAAGGAACTCCATATGACCCATATTTAAGCTATGGTGATAAAAGCTTAGCTGGAAAGTACCGTAGTATTGGTGTAAATCGTACTGATGATTTAGAGATTATTCAATTAAGGCCTTATGGAAACAAGATGACAAGGCCAATTGAGTGGCAAGCTTTTGGTTCTAATGTGTTTAATGTTTGTATACCACAATATACATGTGTAGATAAAAGTCCTAGTTATTTAAATTGCACAACTGAGAATGTAGATACTAATAGTTTTTATTGGGTAAGTAGATTAATTGGTGCGATGGCTGATGCATCTTATAAAGACAGTTTAAATACCATTGAGAGGTATCAATTGGCTGGGGCATCTTTGGGCAATAAACTAATTAATGAATATGATAAGCAATTTAGTAAGCTAAAAAAGAAAGAGGATATTTCCAAGTTAGCTATTAAGGCTAATCAAAATATTTGTGATGAGTTTGAAAAGTTAAGTAAGGATACTTTGAATAAGGTTCTTAAGTCTTGCAGCAATAAGATGAAGAATGCTTTTTCTAGAAGTGATGCATAAATTAAAACTTTCACGCAGTTTACACAATTGGATGGTACATTAATAACAGTAAAAGAAATAATTTTTTCATTAAAACCTTCCAAATGTAAAAAAGCCTAACGGCTTTTTTACTTTACACAAATATATTAAAATGATTTCGGAGGATTATTCTTATGAGTAAATATATTATTACATGTTGTTCAACCGTTGACTTGTCTGATGAACTATTGAAGAAGAGAAATATACCTTATGTTAGTTTTACATTTACTGCAGATGGTAAAACATATAAAGATGATTATGGTAAATCTTATCCAATCGATAAGTTTTATAAAGATGTAAGCAATGGTATGCAGCCTATCACATCTCAAGTTAATGTTGATGATTATATTCAATTTTTTGAGCCTTATTTAAAAGATGGCTATGATGTTCTTCATTTAACTTTATCAAGTGGCATTTCCGGTACTGTTAATAGTGCTAATGGTGCTGCGGCTATTTTGAACGATCAATATGAGGCCAAAGTTCATGTTGTTGATACTTTGTGTGCTAGCTCTGGCTATGGTTTAATTGTTACACTTGCGAAAAATAATTATGATGATGGCATGTCTCTTGAAGATAACATTGCTTGGATTAATGAAAATAAGACAAAGATTATTCACTGGTTCTTCTCTACGGATTTAAGTTCGTTTATTAGAGGTGGAAGAATTTCTAAGACTGCTGGTTTCTTTGCGGGAGCACTTCAAATTTGCCCATTAATGTGTGTATCTAAGGTTGGCAAGCTTGAGGTTCTTGAAAAAATCAGAACTAAGAAAAAAGCTATGAAGGCCGTGGTTGAAAAAATGTATGAGGAAGTTGGTCCTGAATATGATGGCCTTGTCTATATTTCTAATTCAGCTTGTAGAGAAGACGCTGAAACTCTTGCGGCTATGATTGAGGATACTTTCAAGAATGTTAAGGAAGTTGAAATCTTTGATATTGGCACAGTAATTGGCACTCATACTGGTGTTGGTACCGTCGCAACGTTCTATGTTGGCAAACAAAGGGCTGTCTAAAGAAAAAACTAATTGAATATTATAAAGCATCTATCGAGTGGTAGATGCTTTTTAAAAAGAAAAGGCTACATTTGTAGCCAATCTTTTGTTTATATTTTATAAAGGGGGGATATTCGTAAAGTCTTAATCACTTTACAATTTATATAGTAAATATCTAATGTGAACTCTTTATGTAGAAAATGTGAAAGTTTTGTGAGAATTAAAAATGATAATTTGCGCGAAAATGGTTTGATGACATTGTCTAACAATCTATTTAAGTGCTTTTTGTAAAGTTTGTGGTGTAAACTAATATTATGAGTTTAACTGCAGGAATTATTGGACTGCCTAATGTAGGTAAGTCAACTTTATTTAACGCTATAACAAATTCAAGAGTTGAGGCAGCTAATTATCCTTTTGCGACTATTGAACCAAATGTCGGTGTAGTAGAAGTAAAGGATGAGAGATTAGTTAATTTAGCTAAAATATTTGAACCAGAAAGGACTATTTTCACAACTTTTGAATTTACTGATATCGCTGGTCTTGTTAAGGGTGCTAGTACTGGTGAAGGACTTGGAAATAAGTTTCTAGCTAATATTAGAGAAGTGGATGCGATTTGTCACGTTGTTAGATGTTTTGAAGATAATGATATTCAACATGTCTACAATCGTATTGATCCAGTTGATGATATTGAGATTATCAACTATGAATTAATCATGGCTGATATGGCTACTTGTGAGAATAGAATTTCTAAGGTAGAAAAGAAGGCTTTGACTACTAAGGATAAGGAGTCAATGTTTGAATATAATATTCTAAAGAGAATCCACGAGGCTTTAGGTAAGTCAATGCTTGTAAGACAATTAGAGTTTAATGATGAGGAGAAAGCTTATATTAAACAATTTTGTTTCTTAACTGCTAAGCCTGTTATTTATATCGGAAATATTAAGGAAGAAGAGATTAATGATCCTGATTCTAATCCTCATTTTGTTGCCTTAAAGGAATATGCAGCTAAGGAAAATAGCGAAGTAGTTCCCATTAGTGCACATATCGAAGAAGAATTAAGCGATTTAAGTAAAGAAGATAAAGAGTCTTTCTTAAATGATTTGGGTATTAATCATTCTGGATTAGATGAACTTATTTTAAAGGCTTATAAGACGCTAGGATTAAAGACTTTCTTTACTGTAGGAAAGGATGAATGTCGTGGTTGGACATTTACTGAAGGCATGAAGGCTCCAGATTGTGCTGGTGTCATCCATACAGATTTCAAGAGAGGTTTTATCAAGGCTGAGGTTTATGCTTATGATGATATGATGGAATATAAGTCGGAGGCTAAGCTTAAGGAAGCTGGTAAGATTAGACAAGAGGGTAAAGAGTATCTTGTGAAAGATGGCGATGTTATCTTCTTTAAATTTAATGTATAATTAAGGCCCGTTAGGGCTTTTTTATTATGGATAACAAGAAAAAAGTATTAGTCGCATGTTCGGGCGGGCCAGATTCAATGGCTCTTTTAGACATGTATAAAGATAAGTATGATTGTAGTGTTGCTCATGTGAATTATCATCATCGTAATAGTGCCTTAAGAGATGAGAATATTGTTAGAGATTATTGCCTTAAATATAATATTCCTTTTTATAAGAAAGATTATGTTGAAAGTAAGGGCAATTTCCAAGAAAAGGCTAGAGAATTTAGATATGAATTTTTTAAAGAATTGTGCGATAAGCATAACTTAAGTTTTGTTTTGGTTGCCCATCATAAAGATGATTTAATTGAAACTTATCTTTTTCAAAAAAAGAGAAATAGTCATGTTTATTACTATGGCTTAAAGAGCAATGTGAATATTTATGGTGTCAATGTAAGAAGGCCTTTGCTTAGTAAGACAAAAAAGGATTTAGAGGAATATTGTGTTAGTCATAATCTTGAATATGGAATTGATGAATCTAATTTGGGCGATGAATTTTCACGCAATAAGATAAGGCATAGTGTTATTGATAAGATGTCCATAAAAGAAAAAAATAAGCTTGTCAGGGAAATTAGAGATGTTAATAGGAAGAATGATTTATTAAATAAAGAATGTAGAACTTTTATTAATAAAAGAACTAAGATTGATTTTGATGAATTTATTAAGTATCCTGATTTAAAAAGATTGATTAGAATGTTTGTGGGAATTAGCCTTTCAAGCAAACAGTCTGATGAGCTTATTAGGCAACTAAAGAGTACTAATAGTTTTGAGATACTAATTGAAGATCGATATTTGTGTAAGGAATATGGATATATAGAAGTTTATAAAAAAGAAGATGATTACACTTATTCTTTTGATTCTATTTCTTGTTTTAAATGTAAATATTTTAAATTGTCTAAAAAAGGAAGCAGTAAAGAAGGCGTTACTTTAAGTGAAAATGATTTTCCAATTACTATTAGAAATTTTAGAGATGGGGATTTTATTTTGATGAGATATGGGACGAAAAAAATTAGTCGTTTTTTTATCGATAATAAGATTTCTAGTAGGGAAAGAAAGGTGTGGCCAATTATGTTTAATAAAGATGGGAGTGCTATTTTAGTGCCAAAAATAGGCTGTAATAGACATCATTATTCTATTAAACACAACTTATATATGATAAAATCTTAATATTAAGTGAAGGGTAAAAGTTTATGCATAAGGATGTAGAAAAAATACTTGTTAGTGAAGAAGAAATCGAAAATAGAAGTAGAGAACTAGCTAAAGAAATTAGCAACTATTATAAAGAAAAGAATTCAATTCCAGTAGTAGTTGGACTATTAAAGGGATCTGTTCCTTTTATGATGAGCCTTGTGATGAAAATGGAATGTGATCTTGAAATAGATTTTATGGATGTTTCTAGTTATAGTGGAACAGCTTCCGTAGAAGTAAAAATCAATAAAGATATCAATACTTCAGTTATTGATAGAGATATCTTGATTGTAGAGGACATTATTGATACTGGTAAAACTTTAGAGAAAGTTATCGAGTTATTCAAGCATAAAGGGGCTAAGGATATTAAGATTGCGACTTTGCTAGATAAGCCATCTAGAAGAGAAAAGGATATTAAGGGTGACTACATCGGCTTTGAAGTACCTGATGAGTTCGTTATTGGTTTTGGACTTGACTATAACCAAAAATACCGTAATCTTCCTTATGTTGGTGTTATTAAGAAAGAAGCTATATAGTTGGAGGAATAGATGAATAAACAAAACAACAAAAAGCCAAATATAGGGTCTTATCTTCCCTATTTAATCGCTATTGCGTTCTTGGTGGCAATGTTTTTCACAAATCCATTGTCTACAAGCACAACGGTTGCGGTTGATTACACAGAATTAAATAAGATTTTAGAGACTAAGACAGTTACTGATGCAAGTTTAACCGTCGATGACAATATTGTTTCGGTTGCTGGTACTTATGAAGAAAACGGCGTTAAGAAGGCGTTTACTTCTGAGGTTGCGAAAACAGATCTTTCTGTTGATGAACTAATCAGTAAATTAAATGAGTCTAACGCGAATATCACAATTGAGGATGCAAATCAATCTAGTATTCTAATTACATTATTAAGTTCTATTTTACCGATTGTTATATTTGCGGCACTTGGCATGCTTATGATTAGTAAAATGGGTGCTGCTAGCGGTAATAACAAGGCATTTGAATTTTCAAAGTCTCGTGCTAGAAAAGAAGATAACATTAAGGTTAGATTTTCTGATGTAGCAGGCTGTGATGAAGAAAAAGAGGAAATGGCTGAAATCATCGAATATCTAAAGACACCTAAAAAGTTTGCAGCTATGGGTGCTAGAATTCCAAAGGGTATTCTAATGGTGGGTTCTCCTGGTACTGGTAAGACATTGCTTGCTAAGGCTGTAGCTGGAGAAGCTAATGTTCCTTTCTATTCAATTTCTGGTTCAGATTTCGTTGAAATGTTTGTCGGCGTTGGTGCTAGTAGAGTTAGAGACATGTTTAAGCAAGCTAAAGCAACTGCTCCTTGTATGATTTTTATTGATGAAATCGATGCGGTTGGTAGACAACGTGGAGCTGGTATGGGCGGCGGACATGATGAAAGAGAACAAACTCTTAACCAAATGTTAGTTGAAATGGATGGTATGTCTGATAATAGTGGTGTCGTGGTTATTGCCGCAACAAATAGACCAGATGTACTAGATCCTGCTTTATTAAGACCCGGTAGATTTGATAGACAAATTACAGTTTCTTTACCTGACTTAAAGGGAAGAGAAGCTATCTTAAAAGTTCATGCACGTAATAAGAAGATTGCAGAAGATGTTGATCTTGAGGCTCTTGCTAGAAGAACTCCTGGTTTCTCTGGTGCTGATCTTGAAAATGTATTGAATGAAGCAGCTATTTTAACTGTTAGAGAAAAGAAGACAGTTATTGATACTCCTCAAATTGATGAGGCTATCGATAGAGTTATGATGGGTCCTGCTAAGAAGAGCAGAACTTATGATGAACATACTAAGAAGCTTGTTGCCTACCATGAGGCAGGACATGCGATTGTTGGTTTAAATCTTCCAGATGGTGCTATTGTTCAAAAGGTTACAATTATTCCACGTGGTAATGCTGGCGGTTATAATTTGATTACTCCTAGAAAAGAAAAGATTTTAAATTCTAAGAAAGAATTAGTAGATACTATTACTTCTTATATGGGCGGTAGGGCTGCTGAAGAAATTTTCTTTGATGATATTACTACTGGTGCTAGCAATGATATTCAACAAGCAACTCGTATTGCGAAGGATATGGTAACTACTTACGGTATGTCTGATTTAGGCCCAGTTCAATATAACAGTGGCAATTCTACAGTATTCCTTGGTAGAGACTATAACTCTCCTGCAAATGCTAGTAGCCAAGTTGCTTATGAGATTGATATTGAAGTTAGAAAGATTATTGATTCTTGTCATGAGCTTGCTAAAAAGATTATCAATGAACATAAGGATGACTTGATTAAGATTGCAGAAGCTTTAATTGCTCAAGAAACTATTACTGCTGAAGAAATTACTGATGTCTTAAGTGGCAAATTAGTTGTAAAGGATGGAAAGCTTGTTAAGAGTGATAAAGGCGAGGATGTGAAAGTAGAAGAATCTAGCGAAGTGGTTGCTGAAGTAAATGAAGCTAGTGAAATATTAAGCACCCCTGCTCCTGCTAAGAAGCCTCGTAAGCCTAGAAAGCCAGCAGCTAAAAAGGAAAAGAAAGATGAATGAGGTTGATACTCTGCTCAAGCAGATTGATTATTTGCTTAAGCACAAAGTAAAGTACAACTCTTATGAATTTCTATGTTTCTACAACAACATGGAAGATTATCTAAAGAAGACTTATGGCAAGGATTCTAATGAATATCAAAAGTTTAAGTCAATTAAGTTTGCAAGTGACCTATACGTTGTAGAAGATGAGTTTACAATGTATGATTGTAAGGCTTGTGAAAGTGGCTTGCTTGAAGCTAAAAAATTATTAAAGTAAAAAGACTGAATTTCAGTCTTTTTATGTAGGAATTTGTAAAATATAAAGTAATAATATATTAGGAGGTGCCATGAAAAAGCTTTTAAATCTAATAATAATTGCATTTTTATTGTGTGGTTGTTTTAATACTAACAACAATTCGACGCTTACTGTTTCAATAACTAAAGATGATGTGGTTGATAGAGCTGATATTGATATGACTAGCGATGAATTTAGTAAGTATGGCTTTGATTTAGGTGATAGCTTAGATATTGAGTTTTCGAATGGTGTAAAACTTACTGATGTTCCATATTTAAATGGTTACTATTTAAAAATAGGAAGTGTTATGGTCGTGGCCTATCCAAATGCTGATCGTATTGTTGTATGTAGAGTATCTAAGGGTTTTTGGTCCTTATATAACTTTAAAGATGGCGATACAGCTACTTTTACTTTAAACACAAAAGGGAAATATTTGAGTGTTTATAATACACTTGGTGATGGTTATTCACTAGATCGAGATGATTATGAAAGTGATGAAGAGTTCGCTAATTTTAGATGCATAAGTGGTGGAAATTTAAAAGATAACTTAATTTATCGAGGTGCTTCGCCTATTGTCAATAGGATGAAGCGTGCTTCTATAAGTGATGAATTGATTGAAAAATATGCGATTAAAACGGATATTGATTTATCTGATTCTATGGATAAAATAGAACAAATAATGGATGGCGATGATTATAATTCTCCATATTTTAAAGAACTTTATGAAAACGGAGATGTTATTGCTTTATCTATGGGGCCCGATGCGACAAGCGATAGTTTTAAGGAAAGCGTTAAAATTGGTATTCAATTTATGTTGAATCATGATGGGCCATATTATTTGCATTGTGTAGAGGGCAAAGATAGAACTGGAATTGTATGTATAATTTTAGAAAGCTTAGCTAACTTTACATATGAAGAAATACGTGATGATTATATGCTTACATATTATAATTATTACAAAATCAAAGAAGGCGATGATGCTTATGAATTTGTGGTTAATAATTTATTAGATTCACTTATTCAAACATTATGTAATATTGATGAATCGGTTGATTTAACTTCTTATGATTTGTTTGATGGAATTAAAAATTATTTATTAGATTGTGGTTTAACTGATGATGAGATAAATGATTTAGCCACACTTATTACAAAATAGGAGGATTTATGGAAACTAGAGTTAAAAGAAATGAGATATATAATGGAAAAATCATTCATGTGGTATGTGATGATGTTTCTTTAGATGATGGTACTCTTACAAAAAGAGAAGTTGTTTATCATAATGGTGGAGTTTGCATTGCTTTAAAGGATAAAGATGGCAAATTCTATATGGTTAAGCAATATCGTTATGCGCTTGAGAAAGAAATGATTGAATTTTGTGCTGGCAAGATTGAAAAGGGTGAGAATCCTGATGATGCGATTTTAAGAGAATGTGAAGAGGAACTTGGCTATAAGGCGGAGAATGTGAAGAAATTTGGTTACATTGTTCCTACTTGTGGATATTGCAGTGAAAAGATTTATCTTTATTATGGTGAAGTTGGTGAAGAAGTCGGAACTCATTTTGATAAGGATGAGCGCATCTCTTCTTTGAAGTATTCTTATGATGAAATCAAAGAGATGATTAAGAATGGAAAGATTGATGATTCTAAGACTATTTGTTTAATGATGCATATGGAAATGGCTGGTTTAAATGGCTAGTTTCAATGATTTAATTAATGCATCTTTTGAAAACAAACAAGATTTAGAAGATTACCTAACTGACTTTTTTGATAAGTCTAATTTAGATGATTATCACATGGATGATCTTGCCAATGATAAACAAAAAGAAGCTATTGCAAAAATGTTTGGCAATGATGATATTTTCCTTAGAGCTGATAGTGTTCTTTTTGAGAATAATTTTTGTTTAGAAGCTTTTTATGTTTACTATTGCTTAAGCGATGACTTGGCAATTAGCTTTTATTTCAATTCAATGTTTTCTAAACTTATTAACTATGATTCTTTGGATTCTTATGAGAAAAAAGCTATCAAGATTATCTTGGAATATTATGCAATGTTTCTAAATGATATTCATAATATTACCGGGGCAATTGATGTGCTTGAATCTCTTGAATCAATTATCAACGATGGTTCTTTCTACAACGATCGTTTAGCTATTTTGTTTAGCGAGATTGAAGAGTTAGATAAATTTTATAATTTATATTTAAAAGATGGTTTTTTGACTATTGGTTCATATATTTTATTGATCATTGTTTGTCTTAAACATAATGATGAGATTAAGGCAAAAGGTGTATTTACTAATCTTCTTGATGATCATCCAATTTGTCAATATATTGATCATGTTTGGGATTTGGATAATGATGATGGTGAAGAAGCTAAAATGCTTAAGAATGCCTTGGATTTTTGTTATCCTAGTATTTATTCATTGCCTTATTTCTTTTCTTGGTGTGAACAAAATAAGGAGACGAGTTTGAAGTCATAAAGGAGTGTTTTTAATATAATGAGTAGTATGGAAATTGATATTAAAAAATTAGATGCGATTAAGGATGAACTTGATTCTTTAGATGAGAATGATGTTTTATATATTAATGAAAATGGCAATTCAAAGTATGTTTTGCTTCCAATTGAAAGCTATGACGTTTTAGAAAATAAGAATAGCGCTAATGTTAAGATTGTTACTCCATTTAATGGTGAACTAACTTACGATGAATATGAGGCCATTAAAAAACAAGTATTAGATATTTTAGATAAAACTTTTAAGCCAAAAAGAGAGAAACTGAATTGATGAAAAAGGGATATTTTATTGTGTTTGAGGGACCTGATGGTTCTGGTAAGACTACTGTTTGTGATAAGCTTTGCGATATTTTGATTAAACGTGGATATGATATTGTTCATACAAGAGAACCTGGTGGTATTGATATTGCCGAACAGATTAGAAATGTTATTTTAGATCCAAAGAATACAGCTATGGATGCTCGTACTGAGGCATTGCTTTATGCAGCAAGCAGACGTCAGCATTTAGTTGAGAGAGTCATACCTTCTGTAAATAGTGGAAAGATTGTAATTTGCGAGAGATTTTTATATTCTTCTCTGGCCTATCAAGGAAAGGCTAGAGGCATAGGCTTTGATGGAATTTTGGACATCAACAATTTTGCGATAGAAAATTGTAAGCCTGATATGACTGTTTATCTTGATGTATCAGAGGAAGTGGGCCAAAGTCGTATTAATCAAAGAGCTAGTAAAGATAGACTTGATGCCGAATCTGTTAATTTCCATCATTTAGTTAATGAGGGGTATAAAGAGGTTCTTGATATGTTTAAAGACACCATGGTTGTTGATGCGAATAATGATGTCGATACGGTAGTGTCTGATTGTTTGAATTTGGTATTGAATTTAATTAATGGTTAAAGAAATATTAAAAGAAAAGGAGGCCATTGCCTACCTTTCATTAGAAAATGATTTAAAGACTAGCCATTTAGCTCATAGTTATTTGTTTTATGGAGAGCTTAATCCTTTAAAGAAGGATGCGGCTTTTTTGTTGGCTCAAAGCATTATTGAAGATAAGAATGATTTTGCTTGCGAGACTTGCAATAGATGTCTAAGAATTAAGAATAACAATTATTTTGATGTTATTTATGTAGATGGATACAAGAGTTTAATTAAACTTGAGGATATAGAAAACATCATGTCTGAGTTCTCTCGTACTTCTTTAGAAGAATCTAAGAAAAAAGTTTATATTCTTGATAATGTTAATAATGCTAGCACAAAGGCTATGAATATGCTTCTAAAGTTTATGGAAGAGCCTACTAATGACAATACATATGGTATTTTTATTAGTGATAACATTGACACTTTGCTTAATACGGTAGTTAGTAGATGTGAGAAAGTTCCTTTTGTTAGTAAAGATTTTTCTTTTTTGATTGATGAATATATCCAAAGAGGATTTGATTATGTTGATGCTTATCTTTTAAGCAATATTAAACATGAACTATTGGATATTGATGTCAATGATGAATGTTACTTAAATGGAAAAGAGTATGTTTATAAGACGATTGATAATTTGCCTAATAAAGACTATATTCCTGTTTTGTTTTCAAGGGAATTTTATAGTTGTGTTTCAAAGGATGACTTTAAGATGTGCAGCGACTATTATCTAGATATTTTTTTAAAGATGTTAGATGATTGTTTGAATAATGTTTCTATTGATGATGAAGAATACAATTCTTATTTAGCTAAATTGAGTGATGATGCACCTAGACTTTTTGAGATTATGTTAGATGGTAAAGATAAGACGATTAATCCAGTTAACCGTTCTTTATTGTTTGACCAAATTGCGTTTAAAATAATATCATAATTATATGAGTGAAAATATTAAATATCTATCAGTTCGTTTTCAAACTACGAACAAAACATATACTTTTTCTACTGTAGACGAGTCTGTTAAAAATGGTGATGCGGTTATTGTGGAGACACAAAGAGGTATCGAATACGCAAGAGTAATTGCTGATCCATTTGATAAGCCTAATGTAGAAATGGAAATTAAGGGGATCATTAGAAAAGCTACAAGAGAAGACCAAGATGCTTATGAAAAAAATCTTGATGATAGTAAGAAGGCTAGAGAAATTTGCCAAAAGGAAGCAGATAAATTAAAACTTGGTATGAATGTCATTTCTAGCGAGTATACTCTTGATAGAAGTAAGATTACTTTTATTTATTTAGCTGATGATCGCGTAGACTTTAGAGAACTGTTAAAGGTTTTGGCCGCTATTTTTAGATGCCGTATTGATTTAAGGCAAGTTGGCACAAGAGATAAGGCGAAGATGGTTTCTGGTATTGGCCCTTGCGGAAGGGAACTTTGTTGCGCAAAGTATATTACGGAATTTGATCGCATTTCGATTAATATGGCCAAAAATCAATTGTTGGCTTTAAATGTTTCGAAGCTATCTGGTCAATGTGGAAACTTGATGTGTTGTTTAAAATATGAAGATGAGGCATATAAGGATTTAAGAAAGTCTTTGCCTAAGATGAATAGTTACATTGAATATGAAGGCGAAAAATACAAGCTTACTTCAATGAATGTTATTGCCCGCAATTGCAAGCTTGAGAATCCTGAACATGCGATTTTTATTTCATTGGATGATTTATCTAATAAGGGCAAGGTTTTAAAGCCTAAAAATAACAACAATAATAATAATCAAAAGAATAATAGCGAGGAAAGTGTCAGTGAATAAGGTGACACTTTTTTTAGTCGCAACGCCTATTGGCAATCTTACTGAAGCTAGTCAAAGAGTAATTGATACTTTAAGTAATGTTGAGGTTATTGCTTGTGAGGATACAAGAAATACTAGAAAGTTACTTAGTCACTTTGATATTCATACTAAGTTAATTGCTTACCATAATTTTAATGAAGAGAAGGCTTGTGTAGATATTATTAAGTATCTTGATGAGGGAAAAGATGTGGCTTTAGTATCTGATGCAGGCTATCCTCTTTTGTCCGATCCTGGTTATGTATTAGTTAATGAGGTGATTAAAAGAGGTTATTCAATAAATACAGTAAGTGGTCCAAATGCCGCAATTAATGCGCTTGTTGCCAGTGGGCTACCAACTAATCATTATCTTTTCTATGGTTTTTTAAACGCAAAAAGTTCTAGTGCTAAAAAAGAGCTAGAGGAATTAAAAGAGTTCCCTTACACAATTATCTTTTATGAGGCTCCTCATCGCATATTTAAGACGCTTCAAAATGTTTTGGATGTCTTTGGTGATAGAAGGGCGGTTATTGGCAGAGAATTAACTAAGATTCATGAAGAATACCATCGTGGTTTTTTAAGCGAACTTTTAAAGGCTGAAGAATATCGTGGTGAGTTAGTACTTATCGTGGAAGGCTTTCAAAAAGAGGAAAAAGAGATTGATTTTAATAATTTGATAGATGAAGTGGATAAGCTTGTTAAGGAAAATGTTAAGACTAAGGAGGCTATTAAGATAATAGCTGAAAAGTATAAAGTTTCTAAAAATGAGCTTTATGATTTGTATCATAAGAAATAGCGCTATAATAAATTTGTTTTCAGGGCAGGGTTAGATTCCCGATCGGTGGTATACCCCACGAGCGTAAGCTGAACTTGTGAGATTCAAGTGGCGACAGTATAGTCTGGATGAAAGGAGACTTTTTATTTTATGAAAACTAATTCTAAAACTCACTTAATAGTGATGGTTGCGATTCTTGGGGCACTAGCAGGAGTATTAATGCTTATTGAGTTTCCCCTTGTGATTGCACCACCTTTTTATAAAGTGGATTTATCTGATGTAGCTGCACTTTTCGCAGGATATGCACTTGGACCTGTTTGTGGCATTCTGGTATGTCTTGTCAAAATTCTTATTTCAATTATTCTAAATGGTACAACTACCGCTTTTGTAGGTGAATTTGCGGCATTTGTGATGGATGGCAGTTTTGTCTTAACGGCTTGTGTTATTTATAAGAAGCATCATAATAAAAAAGGTGCTATATATTCATTGCTATTTGGAACTTTAATGTTAATGATTGTTGGCGGTGTTATGAACTATTTTGTGATGATTCCAGCATATGTTAAGTTTATGAACATTCCTCTTGATACTATTATCTCAATGGGTAACGCAATATTTGGCTCAGTAAATTCACTACTAACATTAGTATTATTCTGTACAGTTCCATTTAATTTAGTAAAAGGAATAATTATTAGTCTAATCACTTATTTGTTGTATAAGAGGGTATCACCTTTAATTAAATAAAGAGACAAAAATCAGGCATAGCTTGATTTTTTTGTACTTAAAAACTATTTTTTCTTTAGAAAATGTAGGAATTTTTTTCTTTTTTGGTAAGCCAATGATAAAAGAAAAATAAAGAAAGTTAATGAACTTATTAAGGATATAAAGAGAAATAATTCTAATGGATTGGGCAAGTCTGAACTGCTGAAGGGCAATTTAAGTGGTTTGAGTTCTAGAAGAATTGATAGTAAAAATAGAATTGTTTACTATGTTGTTGATGAAACAATTTTTATTGTGCCTTGTAAAGGGCATTACGATAACTAAAATAAATGGCTATTAAGAAAACTTAATAGCCATATTTTTATTTAAGATTGTTGTTAGTTTTTTCTAGCGAATCTTTGGTTTTATCAAGAACTTTGATAATCGCATCAAGTCCTTTATCTGCGATAGTTAACGCACTCTTTTTTACGTTATAAATAGTTTTTTGTGTTTCTTCGCTGTTTATAAAATCAACCACATTGTTTTTTAGATTGATTGCCATATTAGTGGCGTTTTTAACATTTTCATTTTCCAAGAATTTTTCCATAGTACTTTTTGAAGCACTTTCTTCTTCTTGAATTTTAATGTATTCGGCATTATTGCTTGGGGCAATTTCTTCAAATTTAGCGAATGCATATGCAGCAGCCTTGTTGCACTTTTCTTCTACTCTGTCTAAGAATTTATCAAGTTCTTCTTCATCGCTAATTCTATCTACTACACTCTTTAGCTTAACTGAGGCCTCAGTGATTGTGTCGATAGTCTTATCAGAAATTGTTTTTATTTTTAATGCTGTTTCTTCATCAACGTTTTTAATTTTCTCACTTGCGACTTTGTTGATGTCAGAAGTGATGTCTTGCATCTTCTTTATAGTATTGTCAAATCTAGCCATAATGCACCTCCATAAATATTATAACCCATTAAAAATAATGTATAATAACAATTATGAGAAGAAGACCTGGATTTGATTTTGGCGGAATATTTTTCCTATTCATTTTAATAGGAAGTTTTGGCGGCATTTTAGTTTCTGGATTACTATCTTTACTTGCGATAGTTGTTCCGGTTGGAATTATTGGCTATGCCATTTATAAATTGGTTGGAAACAAGAATACTAGCAGTGGCAACAGTTCGGTAAATGTGAATAAGAATTATGGTGATTCGATAAGAAAGAATGTGAATAACACTTATGTTAGTAATATGAGTGTTCCTGAACTAAATAAAATCGATAAGAAACTTACATCTTATTTTAAGAATAGTGTTTCTTTGCCTGTAATTGATACTGTTTCTTTAACTACTCAATCAGGAAAGTTTACAACTGTTGATCAACTTTATTTAACTTATAAAGATGAGAAGATATGCAAACTTGCGGAATTTAAACAAAAATTTCCTGATGTTTATAAGAAGATTATGGAATTGTTATTGGTGTTCTCTTCTAAGAGCGACGATGTCTTAAAGGCTAATGTTGAAACTAACGAAATTAAACAAGAGGATAAGCTTTCTGATGCCGACAAGTATATCAATAAGATTGATGAATTAAATAGAGCCATTCCTCAAGAAGAGATCACAAATGGCTTGTATCAAACTTGTGATTTGTTAAAGAAGATTGATGTTTTAAGCGAGACACATAGCGATAATAATAAGATTTCTAAGCTATATGATTATTATTTGCCTATTTTAACCGGTGCTCTTGAAAAGTATAAGAAGCTTCAGGATGCGCCTGTTCATGGCGATGAATTTAAAGAGTGTGAGGCTTCTTTGATTAAGACGATTGTGCTTATTAACGAGGCTTTAAAGACTATTTGTTCAAGCATGCAAGAAGATGATTATATGAATATTAATGCCGATATTAATACTTTGCAAAGCTTGCTTAAAAAGGATGGATATGGTGAGGATCCTTTTGGAGATAAGAAATAATGGCTGATCAAGATATTTATAAATTAGTTGAACAATTAAATAAGAATAAAATTTCGGATAACACAAAGATTGATGAAATCTATAATTTGCTTGATTCTTTAAAAGATGATGAGGGCAATAAAAGCGAGATTAAATTAACAACTGGTGAAGATAAGGCAGAATCTAGTGAGGATAAAAAGAGAACTACTACTTTAAGAGATTTAAAGGGTTCGGTTTTGCCTATTAAAAAACCTTCTTTTCCAAGTGAAATAAGAGCTTTTGAAAATAGGAGTGATTGTTTCTTTAATATTCTTAGTGAGGTCGATTATGGAAGCAAGAATAACGAGGATTATGTAAAGGGGCATAAGACTGCGCTTGAAAAATACTATACTGTTGTTAGAAATAATAATAAAGATTTATATGTTGTTGAAGGACAAGTTAATGATGAACTTGCTTCTTTTGTGACTAACAAGCTTAGCAATAACTACAACAAGGGCTACTATGATGGACTTGAGTTTGTGTTAAACGCTTTATATAAGTCTAAGGATTTGATTAGCAAGAAGATATATCAGGAATTATTGAAAGAGTTGGGATAATGGATAAGAGTGAAAGAGAAAAGCTTATTGATGAGGTTTTAAATAAGAGAAGAACTTATTCTATGGATGAGTCCTTGAAGATTATTAATGATACCGAGAAGGAACTTAATCGTTTGCTTAGTGATAATAAGAAGGGCATTGATGATTTGGTTAAGGAAAACAATGATTCTAATTATTTGAGTAATTTAAAGAGCCAAATGGAAAAAGACTTTGATACTAAGATTGAGACTCCTGAAACAGTAGTAGTTGGAAAAGGTTCGAAAGAGATTTTTGATAAGATTAACGAAGAATTAAAGAAGACTATTATTGGACAAGATGATGCTTGCGATAAGATTACTATGGCTTTTAGAAGGCCTTATGTTGTTGGTTCTAATCCTTCTTTAATTAGAAATTCTATTATCGTATATGGTAATAATGGAACTGGCAGACATTTGCTTGTTAATACGATGGGCAAGCTTCTTTATGAAAATGGTTTAACTATTTCCAGTGAAGTAGCTATTCTTGATATGAAGAGATATCAATCGAGCAGTCAGGAAATTCTTTTCTTACAAGATTTATATGTAGCTTTAAGTGGTAGAAATCCAATTATTTTAATTGAGAACTTTAAAGAAAGTTCTTCTATTTATACAAGAATGCTTAATGAATTAGTTCTTGAGGGAAGATGTTTACTAAACCAAAGATATACTTTCGTGAATAATCAGCTTCAAGAGGCTACTAGTAAATTAAGTAAGGATGTGATTGATCATCTTGATGGCAATAATAAAACTTTAGTGTTTGTTTCTGAAGATAGTCCAAGCAAGATAATGGATATTTTTGGCAAGGCTTTTATCGAAAAGATTGAGGATAAGGTTGAGACGGTTAAATTATCTGATGATGCACTTGATAGAATTATTGATAATCTATTAAAGGATTTAGAAACTAAAAGCGAGACTCAATTTGAGATGGATGTAGTGATTGATGATAGCTTGAAAACTTATTTGAAAGAGAATTATGAGCCTAATGATGGAATTGATTCACTTACGCCAATTATTGATAAGATATATAACAGCTTAGTTAATATCGCTTTAAAGAATGATAATGTTGATACTTTAAAGCTTATGTATAAGGATTCTATTAAAGCTGTTTTCAATGAAAACGAAGTAGAGCTTGATATCGATGATGATAGTTCTAAGGAAAGAGAAGAGATTCAAAAAGAATTAGATGAGATAGTTGGTCTTAAAAATGTTAAGGATTATCTTTTGTCTTTAGAGAATCATATTAAGATTACTCAAATTAGAAAACAAAAGGGTTTAAAGACTTCTGAAGTTAGTAAACATATGATTTTTACTGGCAATCCTGGTACTGGTAAGACAACCATTGCCCGTATTGTTTCACGTATGATGAAGGCTTGTGGCATCCTTAAACAAGGACAGCTTGTTGAGGTTACTCGTGCTGACTTAGTTGGCAAATATGTTGGACACACTGCTCCTTTGACAATGGATATTATAAATAGTGCACTAGGCGGTGTGTTGTTTATTGATGAAGCATATTCATTATATAGAGGAAAAGATGATTCATTTGGTCTTGAGGCTATCGATACTTTAGTAAAGGGCATGGAAGATCATCGTGATGATTTAATTGTTATTTTGGCTGGTTATTCTAAGGAAATGGAAGAGTTTTTAACGGCTAATAGTGGGTTGAAGTCTAGATTTGCGAATATTATTCATTTCGATGATTATACTGGCGAGGAGATGATGCTTATTTCAAAGAGCATTGCTAAGGGCAAGGGCTATGCTATTGCGGATGAGGCAATTAAGCCTTTAACTGATTACTATACAATTATTCAGGGCAAAGATGATCCAAATAGTGGTAATGGTAGACTTGCTAGAAATAAGGTTGAAGAGGCTATTTTAAAACAATCAAAGCGTTTGCTTGATAATCCTAATGATGATATTAGTGAATTAAAACTAGAGGATTTTGATTTAGGAGAATAAATGCGTTTAATTAAGCTTTGGGATAGTGATTTAAATAAGGCGTATCAGTTGCATCAAGAGATTGGCTTAGATGAAAATGGGTTTTCAAATAGCGCCAATGGAATTGATTTAAAAGCATTTAGGGAATATGTCTATGATAAAAAGTATAGAGAAACAGGTGAGAGACTGCCTAATGGTTTTGTGCCTGATACAACATATGTTTTAGAGAATGATGATGGGGAATATGTTGGTGTTTTTAATTTACGTCATTATTTAAATAAGTTTTTAGAAAATGGTCCTGGGCATATTGGTTATGCGATTTCAAATAAGTATAGAAAAATGGGCTATGGCACCAAGGGCTTAGCTCTTACTTTAATTGAGGCTAAAAAATTAGGCATTGATGTGGCTTATATGAGCTGTTACAAAGATAATATTGGCAGTTTAAAGGTTCAACTTAATAATGGTGCTTATATTGATAGAGAAGATGATTTTTCTTATTATACTAAGGTTAAGCTATAATACTAAAGGGAGTTGTTGATGGGGATTAAGGATACTGGCAAATCTATTTTAAAGTTGTTTGATAAAGAAGATGAAGTTTTTGCGGAAAATGAAACACAGGCTAATAAGCTTGTTGCTTCCTCAATGCTCCTTTTGTGCATCATTTTAATTGTATGCATAATTCTTAATAATTTAGGCATTTTTCAAAACGATATAGATTCTTATAATACTGTTATTTCTCATAGTATTATTGAGCTTTTTATTCCGTTTATATTATGTTGTTTCTTTAAAGGACAAAAGAAATGGTTGAAGTATTTCCTATTGCTTGAGATGACGGTTGTTTTCGCAAGAATTGATTGTTCACTTGGTTATAATGTTACTTTGATAATGGCTATTCCGGTTGTTCTTTCATGTAGATATTTTTCAAGTAAGTTCACAATAGTTATTGCGGTAGTTACTGCTTTATTGTTTGGACTATCTAGTTTTGCGAATGCATACTGGGACATGGGTGTCTTTGATTTAAATTTTTATAGCTTACCTGCTGGCACAGTTTTAGATAGCAGCGTTAGTGTTATTGAGGCAATTAAAAAGATAGGCATTGATGTTCCTACTAGGGTCTATCAAATGATGGTTTTAAACTATGGGTCTAAATTGTTTGTTTTCTTTATCATTACTGTAATTTGTGTGAGAATTGCTCAAACTGGCCATGACATGGTTTTAAAACAAAGATATGTCACTAAAAAATCAATGCGTATTGAATCTGAGCTTAATTTAGCTACTAATATTCAAGCTCACATGCTTCCTAATATTTTTCCTGCTTTTCCAGACGACAATGAATTCGACTTATATGCAAGCATGAAACCTGCTAAGGAAGTCGGCGGCGATTTCTATGATTTTGATAAACTTGATGATACTCATTTAGCCTTAGTTATTGCGGACGTTTCGGGAAAAGGTATTCCAGCAGCGTTGTTTATGGTTATTGCCAAGACAATAATTAAAAACGAATTGCACATGGGCTATTCGCTTGAACAAGTTCTTTCTAAGGTTAATCATATGCTTTGTGAAGGCAATACCGATGGCATGTTTGTTACTGCTTGGGTTGGTGTTTTTGATGTTGAAACGGGTATTTTAGAATATGTTAGTGCTGGACATAATCCTCCATGTGTTCTCCAAGATGGGAATTATCATTTATTAAAGAGCAAGCCTGGATTTGTTTTGGCGGGCTTAGATGGCGTTATGTATCATAGGCAATCAATCACATTAAGCCCAGGTGATAAAATATTCTTGTATACTGATGGTGTTACTGAGGCTATTGATAAAGATGAAAACATGTATGGTGATCAGCGCTTGCTTGAATATATGAATGCCCACAAGGACTATGGTCCTAAAGAAATGATTAATGGTGTTAAAGGTGATTTAAGCAATTTTGCGCTTGGTACCGAGCAGTTTGATGATGTTACGATGTTGATGATGGAATATAAAAAGAAAAAGGAAGTGGTTCATATGAAAGAGAAAGAGTTTAATCTTCCAGAGAATACGGTTGATGATGTTTTGAAATATATTGAGACAGAATTAAACGCTGTTAATTGTCCGATTAAGGCTCTTCAACAAATTCTTATTTGCACAGAAGAAATTTTTGTGAATATTGCTAGTTATGCTTATGCAAATAAAAATGGTAAGGTTTTATTGGCTACTTCTATTGATGAAAATAAGGCAGTTATTCAATTTAAAGATTCCGGTGTTCCATTTAATCCTCTCGAGATGAAGGATCCTGATGTTACTTTATCCGCTAAGGAAAGAGATGTTGGCGGTCTTGGAATTTATATAGTTAAGAAGGTAATGGATGAGGTTAATTATACTTATCAAAATGGATGTAACATTCTAACTATTGGGAAGGAATATAAAGATGGATGTGTTAGATAAGGCTATTGAGTTTGCCACAAAAGCTCACTCTGGCCAAGTTCGTAAGCTTGCCAATACACCATATATCTTGCATCCAATGGAGGTTGCTGCTATCATTTCTACTCTTACGAGTGATAAGGAAACAATGGCTGCTGGTCTTCTACATGATACGGTTGAGGATTGTAATATTGATCCATTAACTATTTATAAGGAATTTGGCAAAAGAGTATATGGCCTAGTATTAAGTGAGACTGAAGATAAGCTAAGTGATAGGCCTGCTAGTGAGACTTGGATGGAGCGCAAGGAAGAATCTCTTTTGATGCTTGAAAATACTAAGGATGAACATGTACGTATCTTGTGGCTTTCAGATAAGTTATCTAACATGCGTTCATTCTATCGTGAGTATCTTAAACATGGTGATGACATTTGGAATAGTCTTAATCAAAAAGATCCTTCTAAACAAGAATGGTATTATCGCTCAATCGCGAAAAGTTTAGTTAGTTTAAAAGATAGTGCAGCATATATAGAGTATGTTGAACTTGTTGATAAAGTATTTGGAAAGGAAAACAAACATGGATAGTGTTAATGAGAATGGCGTACTTACTGTTTATTTAGAGGGACGTATCACGGCTGATAATTCTGCTGATGTTGGAAAAGAGATTGAGGAAATTCTTGAAAAAGAGCCTCACAATGAGCTTGTTTTCAATTGTGGCAAGCTAGAATATATTGCTAGTGCCGGACTTCGTGTAGTTCTTCGTACCAAGAAAAAAGAACCAGCTTTAAAGATGGTTGATGTTAAAAGTGAAGTATATGACATCTTTGAAATGACTGGTTTTACAGAAATGATGGATATTGAAAAGGCATATCGCGAAATTTCTGTCGATGGTTGCGAAGTAATTGGACAGGGTTCAAATGGCAAGGTATATCGAATTGATCCAGATACTATTGTCAAAGTGTTTTTTAATTCAGATGCCTTAGCTGATATTCATAGAGAAAGAGAGTTAGCTAGAACAGCGTTTGTATTGGGTATTCCCACTGCTATTTCATATGATGTAGTTAAGGTTGGCGACACTTATGGTTCAGTATTTGAACTTCTTAATGCGAATAGTTATATCAAAGAGATTATTAAAGATCCTAGTAGTATTGATAAATATATAAAGCTTTCAGTGGATTTGTTGAAGAAGATTCATGCGACTAAGGTAAAGCCTGGCGAATTGCCTGATATTAAGCTAACTGTCTTGGGATGGGTTGATTATTTAAAGGATTATCTTCCAGAGGATAAATACAACAAGCTTAAGAAGATGGTTGAGGATGTTCCTGATACAAATACAATGATTCATGGTGATTATCATATGAAGAATTTGATGATTCAAGATGGTGAAACACTTCTAATTGATATGGATACACTTGCACAAGGCCATCCAATATTTGAACTTGGCAGTGTATTTAATGCTTATGTTGGATTCTCAGAACTTGATCATAATAACTGCTTGGGTTTCTTGGGTATCCCATATGAACAATGTGAATATATTTGGAATAAAACACTTCCTTTATATCTTGATACTACTGATGATAAGAGAATTAAGGAAGTTGAGAATAAGGCTAGAATAGTAGGCTATACTCGTTTAATGAGACGTACTATTAAACGATTGGGTTTTGAAAAAGCTGGCGATAGTATAGAGTTTTATAAAGAAAACTTAATGAAATTAATTGATGAAGTTGACACACTTGTGTTCTAGAAAGAGGATAATATGACAATTGATAATGTTAAAGATGGAGAAACACTTACTTTAAAACTTACTGGTAGACTTGATACCACTACTGCTCCTGAGCTTGAGGCTGCAGTAAATAGAGAGGTTGATGGAATCAAGAATGTAGTGCTAGATATGGAAAAACTTGAATATGTTTCTAGTGCTGGTTTGCGTGTATTGCTTTCTATTCAAAAGAAGATGGCTGACAATGGAACATTTGTCTTAAAGAATGTTTGTGATGAAATCAAAGAGGTACTAGATATCACTGGTTTCTCTTCATTCCTTACTATTGAGTAAAGTTTATTAGAGGACTGGTCGAAAGACCATGGTCTACACTATTGGCGGGTAAGACACCCGCTTTTCTTTTATCTTTGTTATAATAGTTTTATGCTTAATGATACTATTTGTGCTATTAGTACTAGCTTAAAAGAAGGCGCTATTTCGATTGTTAGAATGTCTGGTGAAGACAGTTTTAGTATTATTAAAGAAATTAGTGATATCAAGAAGATAGAAGCCAATACCATCAAATATAGTCATATCTATGATAATGGTGAAGTTGTGGATGAAGTGCTTATTTCTTTTTTTGTTGGGCCTAAGTCTTATACAAGAGAAGATATGGTTGAGATTAATTGCCATGGTGGCGTATTTGTCACAAGGATGATTCTTAATCTTTTATTAAGCAATGGGGCTAGACTTGCGACTCCTGGCGAGTTTACTAAAAGAGCTTACCTAAATGGCAGAATTGATTTAAGTGAGGCTGAAAGCAGTAATGATTTAATTAAGGCAACCAATTACTTACAAGCCAAGAGCGCTATTAAGGGCGTTGATGGCTCTATTGAGAAACTTTTAAATCCTATTATGAATGAGATGAAGAATGTTATTTCGATGATTGAAGTAAACATTGATTATCCTGAATATGATGATGTAGAGATTATGTCTAATGAAAAGGTTAAGCCATATGTTCATAAATGGATAGAAGAAATGGAGACAATGATTGATAAGGCAAGCCGTTTTAGGGTAGTAAAAGATGGTATTAAGACTGTTATTATCGGTAAGCCTAATGTTGGCAAAAGTAGCTTACTAAATGCACTGTTAAAACAAGATAAAGCAATTGTTACTGATATTGCTGGCACTACAAGAGATTTGGTTGAGGGAGATGTTAATCTTGATAATGTTTCGTTAAGATTAATTGATACTGCTGGTATTAGAGATAGTGATGATAAGATTGAACAAATTGGTATTGAAAAAAGTAAAGAGGCTTTAAAGGAAGCTGATTTAGTTTTGTTGGTGATTGATGGTTCAAATATTGATGAAAAAGATGAAGAACTAATTAAGTTAACAGAAGGCAAGAAGAGAGTTATCATCTACAATAAAAAAGATTTGGTTAAAAAAGATGGCATTAATATTAGCGCCAAAGATGGTGATATAGAGGCTTTGACTTCTTATTTGAATAATGAATATAAAGATGATATTTCTTTAGTTAATGAAGATATTTTGAATAATGAAAGGCAAATTTCTTTGATGCGTAGAGCTTTAAGCGAATTAAAAGAGATGCTTAAGGATTTTGATAACGTTTCTCTTGATGTGGTAATGCTTGATTTAGAAGAAAGTTTCCATTATTTATGTGAAATATTAGGAAGGGAATATAAGGAGGATTTAATCGACCATATGTTTAAAAACTTCTGTTTGGGTAAATAAATGAATTATTTAGATTCTCATTGTCACATAAACGATAGCGCCTTTAACGAAGACCTTGATTTAGTTCTAGATAGAATGGTTGAAAATAGAATTGCCAAGGCAATGATTGTTTCTATTTCATTAGATGAATATAAGAGAGCTAAGGCAATAAAAAAGGATGGCATAGAGTTTAAACAGGCTATTGGCGTTTATCCTGAAGATACCAATATAGATGAAGATACATTTAATGAATTTGTGTCGCACATGAAAGAGTGCGATGCGGTTGGTGAAATTGGTCTTGATTACCATTGGTATAAAGATACAAAGGATAAGCAAAAGGAATTGTTTATAAGACAAATTAAGATTGCTAAGGACTTAAATAAGCCAATTATTGTTCATGCTAGAGAGGCACTTGGTGATACTTATGATATATTAAAAGAATATCGTTGTAGAGGTGTTCTTCATTGTTATAGTGGATCTAGTGAATTAGCTAGGGAGTTTGTTAAGCTTGGCTATTATATTTCAATAGGTGGTCCAATAACATTTAAAAATGCCAAAGAACCAATTGAAGTGGTTAAAGATATTCCATTAGATAGACTTCTTATTGAGACAGATTGTCCTTATCTTACACCTGTTCCAAATAGGGGAAAGAGAAATGAGCCAAGTAATGTAATCTATACCGCAAGAAAGATTATGGATGTCTTAAATATAGATGAAGATGTTTTTTTGAAGCAAATTAATGAAAATTATGATACATTGTTCAATGGATAGGGGAAATAAATTATGAATACAATTTTACTTTTGGTTTTAATCGTACTTACAATCTTGATGTCTATGAATAACATCAAGAGACTTAAACAATATCGTAAGGATAAGACATATATCGATATTTATACAAAGATTTTAAGAGATACTGATGGTGCTTATGATGAACTTGTAAACTACATTGGAAGCGAAAATGATGCTTGTTTAAAGACTAAGTCAGAATTAATTAAATTATATGAAGATATTAAGGATGACAAGGATTTAAGTGAATTTGATGAAATCGATTTTGTTAAAGACATTTTCTATGATGGCGAAGTGTTCTCTAAAGACAGAGTGACTTTAAATAGTGAAGTGTTTATTTGGTTTATTTTAATTCTTTCAAGAGCACGTAATCTTTCAATGATGGATGTGATGGATAACCTTTATAATAAGGTTTCTAAATATGAAGAAAACCTAAATACTTATATTGAGTATCAAGTATTTAAGGCTAGTTATAATGTTCTTCTTGAGAAGAATGAAGATGGTGTTTCTTTCTTGAAGAAATTATTAAATGGTGAATATACTGAATATACTTATGATAAGAATTTAATTGGCATTTACAAGAAAATTGCCGCTTGTTTATTATGTTATGCTGGTGAAATAGTTGAAGAAAGTGATGAAGATTTAATCAAGGACTTTACTACTACTTTAATTGGCAATCGCTTTACTAAAGACTTAGGCATTTATGAAAAGTATTCGCCTATGGTTGAAGATGAAAAGAATGCTGAAGAAACTGCAGAGGAACCTGCTAAAGAATTAGAGGAAACTAGTGAATCTGTTAAAGAAGAAACCGATGGTAAAGAAGAATAATAATGAAATTAATTGTTGGATTGGGCAATCCTGGTAAAGAATATGAGAATACTCGTCATAACTGTGGTTTTATGGTTATTGATAGAGTTTTGAGTAAACTAAATTTATCATTGGATAAAGAAAAGTTTAAGGGAGAGTATACTTCTTTTAACTATAAAGGGGAAAAGGTTTATTTTTTAAAGCCTCTTACTTATATGAATAGTTCTGGAGAGTGCGTAGCTCCTTTTATGAAGTATTTTAATATTGATATTGAGGATTTAATTGTTGTGCACGATGATTTAGATTTGCCTGTTGGCAAGATTAGACTAAGAGAAAAGGGGTCTTGTGGCGGTCAAAATGGTATGCGCAGTATCATTAATCTTTTAGGGGATGAAAAAATTAGAAGGATTAGAGTTGGCATTTCCAAGGATCCACTTATTCCGGTTGTTGATTATGTTTTGGGCAAGACTAAGCCTGAAGACAAAGAAGAGTTTGAAAAGAGTTTAGATAAGGCAAGCGATGCGATTATTTATGCGCTTGATCATGACTTTTCTTTAGTTATGTCAAAATTTAATTAATGAAGTATTTAGAATTATTAAATAAAGTTAGTGAAATAGATGATGATAAGTTTTCGTCTTTATCTTACAACTCTTTAATTGAAGAGGCTTTAAAGATAGCTATCAAAGCTAGTAAGAGTGATAGACCTATTGTTGTCGTTAAGGAAAATAATTATATGGCATTTAGAATAAGAGATATTTTAAGCTCTTATTTTGATGATGAGGAAATGGTTGCCTATTTGCCTGAAGAGTCGCTTAGAAGTGAGGAGATTGCGACTTCTTTTGAAAATAGAGCGGAGCGCCTTTTTGCGTTATATAAGATAATCACTGATAAAAAAGTTAAAGTAATCATCACTTCAAGCTATGGCTATATTCGTCATTTACCTGAAAAGAATATCTTAGAAAATAGTATTATTCATCTTAAAAAAGATGATGTTTTAGATAGAGATGAATTTATCAATAAATTAAGAGGCTTGGGCTATGAAAAGGTTATGCACGTTGAAACACCAATGTCATACGCTTCTAGAGGATATATTGTTGATGTCTATAGTGTAAATTATTCTAGTCCTATTAGAATTGAATTCTTTGATGATGTGGTTGATTCTATTCGTTTTTTTGATATTAATGATCAAAGAACAATTGAAAATGTAGATGAAGTAGATATTTGTTTTGCTAAGGATGTATTCTTTTCTGATGATGAAAAACAATACTTAAAGGATAATGTAGAAGCTTTAAGTGGTGAAATGGAGATTAATTTAGAATATATCTATAATGATGTGTTTAGACAATCTTCATACTTTTATTATTGTTATTTTAAGAAACAACATTTAAATGATTATATTGACGGGTATACTTATGTTTCTGATAAGGATAAGATCAATGATCATTTAAAATTGCTAGCTGATGAAACTTATGCCTATATTAGAGAAATGTATGAGGAGAAAAAGCTTCCACTTAAGTATTATGTTTTTGGTGATTTAAATCGATTATTAGTTAATCAAGACATTATTGAGGGGCAGCCTTTTAAGAAGGCTGTTAGTAAGGTGATGGAAGTTGATTTACCATATGGTAATATTGACTATTTATTATCTTTGATTGATAAGAATACTAATGAATATAAATTAATTTTATTGCCTGAAAAGGAGTTAAAGGAAGTAATTGTTTCTTTAAAGAAGTTTAATATCAATTATTCTAAATATAATGGAAAGCTAAAAATGGGCTTGTGTGTTGGACAAGGCAATGTTTTTGGTGGTTTTGAGATAAAACAATTGGGATTAAGCGTTTATACAAGTGGCGAACTTTATAAGCAAAGAAAACATAAGGGCCGTTTTGCCAGCAAGTATGGTGAGGCAAGAAACTTAAATTCTTATGAAGAGCTTCATCCTGGTGATTATGTGGTACATGATCAATATGGAATTGGCCAATATGTAGCTATTGAAACACGTAATGTGAATGGCATTAATCTTGATTATTTAAAGATTATTTATAAGGGCAATGATGAATTGCTTGTTCCATTATCACAATTTTCTTTGGTGAGAAAATATGTTTCTAAAGATGGCGTAGTGCCAAAGCTTCATAAGCTTGGCTCAAAGGATTGGATTAAGACTAAACAAAGGGTCCAAGAAAATGTTGAAGAATTAGCTGGTAGATTAATTGATCTTTATTCTAATCGAGATGGCGATATTGGCTTTGCCTGTGGCAAGGATAGTGAGCTTCAAAAAGAGTTTGAGGATACTTTTGTTTATGATTTAACCAGCGATCAAGAAAAGGCTATTGGTGAAGTTAAAGAGGATATGGAAAAAAGCAAGCCAATGGATAGGCTTTTATGTGGTGATGTTGGCTTTGGAAAGACGGAGGTTGCCTTGCGTGCTTCTTTTAAGAGCGTTGATAATGGCAAGCAGGTGGCTTATTTGTGTCCTACTACTATTTTGTCTTTGCAGCATTTCAATACTTTTAAAACTAGACTGTCTAATTTTCCAGTTAGAGTAGAGCTTTTGAATAGATTTGTTGAGCCTAAGAAACAAAAAGAAATTTTGGATGATGTGAAGACTGGTAAAGTTGATATTCTAATTGGAACACATCGTATTTTAAGTAAGGATGTAGAGTTTAAGGATCTTGGTTTATTAATTATTGATGAGGAACAAAGATTTGGTGTTGAGCACAAGGAAAAGATTAGAGAAATGAAACAGTCTGTCGATGTTTTGTCTTTGAGTGCTACCCCTATTCCTAGAACTTTGCAAATGTCTTTGATAGGCATAAGAGGCCTTTCTACTTTAGACACTCCTCCGCAAAATAGATATCCTGTTTTAACTTATGTTGTCCAAAGAAGTGACAATTTGGTTAAAGAGGTTATTATGAGAGAGCTTGAGCGTAATGGCCAGGTTTTCTATTTATATAATAATGTTGACAAGATTAACAGGGTTGCGAATAAGTTAGCTAAGGAAATTCCTTATGCCAAAGTAGATGTTGCTCATGGGCAAATGTCTGCTGAACAGATTGAGGATGTCATGCTTAGGTTCTACAAAAATGAAATTAATGTTTTAGTTTGTACAACGATTGTAGAAACTGGCCTTGATATTCCTAATGCGAATACTATTATTATCGATGATGCACAAAATTTTGGTTTGGCACAGTTATACCAAATTAAAGGAAGAGTTGGCAGAAGCGATAGAGTGGCTTATGCGTATTTGCTTATTCCAGAGAAGAAACAATTAAGCGAGATTTCAAGTAAAAGGCTTGAGGCTATTAAGGAGTTTGCAGCTTTGGGCAGTGGCTATAAGATTGCGATGAGAGACTTAACAATAAGAGGCGCTGGTGATTTACTTGGTCCTAAGCAATCGGGTTTTATTGATAATGTTGGATTAGATCTTTATTTAGCTATGCTTAATAAGGCAATAAGACAAAAGAAGGGTGAAAAGGTAGAGGATGATGTTCCTAAGACTAGCCTTAATATTCAGCTTGAGTCATATATTCCGGAAGAGTTTTCGGATAATGATTATGAGAAATTGTCTTTATATCATAAGCTTGATTTAATTGATAATAAGGAAGACTTATTAAAGTATTATCTTGAGATTGAGGATGAATATGGCAGACTTCCAAAGGGTGTTGAAGGCTTGTTTGAGAAAAAGAAACTTGAGCTTTTGTATAATCTTAATTGCATAGATAGAATTACTAATAAGAATGGAACTTTTACGATTGTGTTAAGTAAGGAGTATTCCAATAATATTGATGGGGTTAAATTATTTGAGTATTGTAACGAGTTAAGCAAGGATATTAAGATTGCTTATAAAAATAGCAAATTGGAGCTTTTTGTGAATAATCAAAAGGATGCCATTTCAAAGATATTGAAACTTGTTGATAATTTGGATAAACTAGTTAAAAATGAGAATAGATAAGTATTTAAAAGTAGCACGTATTTTAAAAAAACGTACAGTTGGTAAAGAACTAGCCTTAAATGAGCGTCTTTTGATAAATGATAGAGTAGCTAAGGCTAGTAGCGAAGTTAAGCCAGGCGATATTATTACGATTGTTTTTGGCCATCGTACTTTTAAAGTAAGAGTTTTAGAAGTTAAGGATAACGCCTCTAAGCAGGATGCTCTTTCGATGTACGAGGTTATTGAAGAAAAACAAAACGCTGATGTATAATTCTAGTATGACTATTAAGAAGAAAAAGAGAAGACTTAATAAGCGTCTTGTTCATAAAATTATTTCAATTGTCTTGATTTGTGCGGCAATTGGTATTTTCTATAATGTCTTTAAACAAGTTAAGACAATGTATGATTTAAAGAAGCAGTCTGATTTAGTAGAGGCTGAGCTTACTGCTTTGGAAGATGAGAATGCAGCTCTTGTTTCTACAAAAGAGAAACTAGAAGATTCTAGTTATGTTACAACTTACGCAAGAGGTGCATATATGTTTTCTAAGGGCGATGAGAAAGTGTTCTACTTACCAAGTAGTAGTTCAGATAGCGAAGAATAGAGCGAAAGCTCTTTTTTATATAAAAAAAGTAGCCTAAGCTACTTTACGTAATATACTCTATTTTCTTTGATTGGATGAGATTTAAGTTCCATGTCGCTATAGCCAATGATGCAGTTTCCAATGCCTTCATAGTTTTCTGGAATACCAAGTTCTTTTAGAATTTGCTTTCCTTCTTTTGTTTCAAACATTTCCTTAGCTCTATGAATCCAACAAGATCCAAGTCCTAGTGAGCTTGCAGTTAACAACATATTTTCCATAACCAAACTTCCATCATATAGGTATGTAAAACAGTTTTTGTCAGCTAATACTACAAGTACAACTGGTGCATTATAGAATGGGTCGATATTAGCATTCAATATGCTAGCATTTAATTTTGATAATCTATCTCTTAGTTCTTTGTTTGATACAGCTAAAATGATTGGTGCTTGATTGTTTTTACCGCTTGGGGCATTTAAACCAGCATTTACAATGGTTTCAATCATTTCATCAGGTACTGCATCACTTTTATATTTCTTACAAGAGTGTCTGTTTAGAATGTTTTTGATTACTTCATTTTCCATCTTTATTTCCTTAATAGAGGCATACTCATACAATGAGGGCCACCTCTTCCTTTCAATAATTCTTTTGAAGGTATAGTGTAAATAGTTGAGCCTTCATTTAGATATTTTTCATTTGTTGTTTTATTTATGTCGTAAACGATGAATTTATTTGGAGCTATGCAAAGTGTATTGCAAGCATCATTCCATTGTTCAAGAACTTCATTGTTTTTATTTCCACAAGTAATTATTTTAATGTCATCTAGTTTTAATAAGTTCTTTAATGTCTCTTCTAGTGAATCGTTAATATCAGTAACTCCATCTTTAGTAATTAATTTTAGTTTTAACACTTGTCTGATTTCATCGAAGATAATAAATTTATTGGTGTCAAATCTTGTGAATACAGTATCTAGATGCATACAAGATCTCTTTGATGGAATTTCCATTACCAAGATATTTTTAATTTTCTTGTCTTTGTTTAAGATATTGTGGGCAAGCTTATATGCAGCATCAAATGTTGTTCTCTCTGATTGACCTATAGCGATTGTATTTTCATCTAGTAATAAGACGTCACCACCTTCAATCATGTATTCTTCATCTCTATTATAGTAAACATCTAGTTTAAAGTCCTTATGATACTTATTGATGTATTTTCCATAGATTACTTCGTTATTTCTTACTTTGGTATGCATATGATATAGTGCTATACCGTTTCCAATGATAGTAAAAGGATCTCTTGTAAAGTAAAGATTTGGCATTGGCATTAATTTGTTGTCCATACCAGACATTGTGTATTCAACTAGTTGCTTATTATCTTTAATAGCTAATAGTTCATCATAGTATTCAGCTAAATTACAATTTTGATCATTTAGGTATTCTTTGATAAATTCTTCTTTAGCATCTATATTTTCTAATACCTCTGCCATTAAATCAGTTAGATAATATACTTCTACTCCATTTTCTCTTAAGATATTGGCAAAGATATCGTGTTCTTTTTGAGCAATCTTTAAATCAGGAATTTCATCATACAAGTATTCTTGCATATTATCTTTTGTAAGATAAGAAAGCTCTTTTCCTGGTCTATGTAATAACACCTTATTTAGTGTTTTAATTTCATTTTCTACTTTTATCATATTTTTATTCTAGCACAATAACAAAAAGCCCTTGCGGGCTTTGTGTTTTAAATGGCGTCCTCGGGGCGATTCGAACGCTCGACCGTCCGCTTAGAAGGCGGATGCTCTATCCACTGAGCTACGAAGACATTTTTTGTGCATATCTAATGTAACACATCACAAAACAAATTTCAATGGCTAATGAAAATAATAAGTTTGCTTGTGATATCATATTTAAGTATGAATAAGATTGAATTAAGTTTAGTAGAAGTAATCAAGAATGCGGTTAAGACTGTTTATGGTCTTGATAACATTGATGATTTAGTAATGGTAGAAATTCCTAGAGATAATTCTAATGGAGATTATTCTAGCAACATCGCAATGCGTTTAGCTAAGAGTTTAAAAAAGAAGCCTGCTGATATCGCTAATGAATTAAAGGGTAGTTTAGTTTCTGATGAAATTTCTAAGGTAGAGGTAGCTGGTCCTGGTTTTATCAACTTTTGGATGAAAAAGGAAAGTTTAGCTGATGTCATTAACCAGGCTATTGAAAAAGGTGATGATTTTGGTAGAAGCGATACTGGCAAAGGTGAGAAGATTTTACTTGAATATGTAAGTGCTAATCCTACTGGCATTCTTCATTTGGGCCATGCCCGTGGTGCTGCTTGGGGTGATAGCTTAGCTAGAATTATGAAGTTTGCTGGTTATGCGCCTTTAAGAGAATATTATATTAATGATGCTGGCAATCAAATGGATATGCTTGCCTTATCTATTGAAGCCAGATATAGAGAAGCGTTTGGTTTAGATTTTAAGCTTCCTGATGATGGTTATCATGGTGCTGATGTTAAGAATATTGCTTTAGCTATTAAGGAAAATGATGGCGACAAGTGGCTTAATGTAAATAGAGATGAGGCTCTTGCTTATTTTAAGAGTGAGGGTGAGCATCTTGAACTTGAAAGAATTCGCAAAGATTTAGCTTTATATCGTTGTGAATTTGATTCATGGATTTCTGAGGCTAAATTAGTTGCGGAAGATAGAGTTAATAAGGCAATTGATAGGATGGTTTCTATGGGCCTTACTTATGAAAAAGATGGTGCTTTATGGTTTAAGTCTACCGAATATGGTGATGATAAAGATAGAGTGCTTAAGAAACAAAACGGTTATTATACTTATTTAGCACCTGATATTGCTAATCACGTTTATAAATTTGAAAGAGGATATACTAAGCTAGTTAATTTATGGGGAGCTGACCATCACGGTTATATTCCTCGTATGAAAGCTGCTATTGAGGCCATGGGATATCCTAGCAATTCTCTTGAAGTCGATATCATTCAAATGGTTAGACTTGTTGAAAATGGCGAAGAAGTTAAGATGAGCAAACGTACTGGCAATGCAGTTACAATTAGAGAACTTTGTGAGGATGTTGGTGTTGATGCGGCTAGATATTTCTTCTTAGCTAAGGCACTTGATACTCAATTTGATTTTGATTTAGGTTTAGCTAGATCTAAGAGTAATGATAATCCTGTTTTCTATGTTCAATATGCTTATGCTCGTATTTGTTCAGTATTAAGAAATGCACCTGAATTTAAATGCCAAGATTCATATAGTTTATTAAATAGTGAAAAGGAAACCGATTTGCTTAAGCATATTAATGAGTTTACTAGTGTTGTTTCTGATTGTGCTAGTACACGTAGTCCTAATAAGATTTGTAACTATGTTCAAAAGCTTGCACAATATTTCCATTCTTTCTATGGATCTTGCAAAGTATTAGATGATTCTAATAAGGAACTTACTAATGAAAGATTGTGCTTATTAAAGGCAACACAAATCACATTAAAGAACGCACTTGATTTGCTTGGCATAGAAGCTCCTGAAAAGATGTAAAGAATAAGGCATTATAATTGTCTTGAATTAATGAAGTGACATTGATATGTCACTTTTCTTTTGGCTTAAATTAGTTTAACAAAACGATTATAGTTAAGAAAGTTCTTATGTAAACCGATTGTAAAGCATAATGTACATGATAATTGGTGGAGGCAACTGAGTGATTTCATTAAATTAAATGGTGTAAATAAGCAAAGGAGCATTAAGCTATGGAAATGATTTCACTGCATAACATTCAAAAGAGCTATGGCCCTCATCTAGTTCTGGAGGATGTTAATCTAACAATCCAAAAGGGAGAGATTTATGGCCTGATTGGTAAAAATGGTGCGGGTAAGACTACAATTTTTAAAATTATTCTTGGCCTAACCGAGTTTGAAAATGGCCAACTTTCTATTATTGGAAAAAGCACAAAAAAGGATATAGAGAGTTCAAGGAAGAAGATAGGTTTCTTTATTGGGAAAAACTTTTTTGATTATCTAACCGCCAAAGAAAATCTAGAATACTATCGTCAAATGAAGGGCATTCATGATAAAAGTGAAACAGATCGTGTTTTAAAGTTGGTTGGACTAGATAAAACAAATACAAAGTTTGGTTCGTTTTCTATGGGCATGAAACAACGTCTTGGCATTGCCAACGCCATGCTGGGGAATCCTGAAATCTTAATTTTAGATGAGCCTGTTAATGGCCTTGACCCACAGGGCATTGCGGATATTCGTAATCTAATCACGACAATGAACAGAGATTATGGAACAACAGTTATAGTTTCTTCTCATATTCTTGGAGAACTTGAACATACGGCAACACGTTTTGGCATTATTGATGGGGGCCATGTACTAAAAGAAATCACTCACGAGGATCTAAAGGTTCCTAATGACAAAATAGAACTCCGTGTCTCAGATTGTGCTAAGGCTAAACAAATTCTAAAAGAGAATGGCATTTCTATTTTGCAAGAATCTTCTAAGTATAAATCATTAGAGGATTACTATTTTGAACTAGTAGGAGGTAATATTCATGACTAACTATATTTTTGCTGATTTGAATCGTATTTTTAGAAAACAAAGTTTCTTGTTAGCACTAGGAGCTTTTGCCGGATGCTTTGTGATTCTTGTGTTTATCTATTTTAATCCAAGTTTTACATCTGATATGTATGTTTCTAAAATCACTAGCTTTATGAGCTATTTTCCATTGATAATTGGACTGTTTACTTTCCTATCGGTATATGCAGATGATTTTAAATGCCACTCTATGCAGATTGCGATAGGATATGGCATACCAAGAAGCCGCATCATTTTTGCAAAGCTATTAGAAAGTACCATTTTGTTGCTTCTAACAGCTGGAGCTATGACGATTCTTCTTGTAGCTACCCCGTTACTTCTTAAACTTGCACCTACTAGCCAACAAATAGTTTCTCTTGTGCTTACTGCTCTTGGAGAATCGCTACGTGCACTTGGTTATGTAGCAATATCTGCCGTTGCAGTATTCTTAAGTCAAAACGGAACTGGCGGCATAATTCTTTATGTGTTGCTTTCATCTAAAACTATCTACATTGTATTGAGCATGCTTTTGGGACAAGACTTCTTGCGTAATGCTATTGGGGATTTAACAAAGTATTTATATACCGTGATGATTTATACTTGCAAAACAAATTTGATGCAGGGTGGACACGTGCTTATCTATTTGATTTTTGCGCTGTTACTATATGTTGTGCTTCCAACAATTATTTCTATGGTTGGCTTTCACAAAAAAGAACTTGAATTTTAATGGAGGAATTTTACTATGAAAAAGAAAATTATTATTATTGTTGCGATGGTGCTTGTGATTTTTGGTGCATTTTGGGCAAAAGGATACTACAATGACCGCTATCTTGTTTCAGATTGTTACTATACGCAGATTCCTGAAGATGAAGTAAACGAAGATTCTTGGCTTGTAGATAAAGATGGTGTAAAACAAGCTAAGGGAAAGGCCTACAATTTAGTTGGTTATAATGATCAGGGTGAACAAAAAGAAGTGTATTTCACTAAAAAGGGAAGTGCGAAAGATTATTATGCGCCTGGAAGCTATATCAAGGTTAATATGAGTAAGACCATCACTCTAAGCGTAGAGGTGGTAGAAGAATCATCTGTTCCTAAGGCTGCCTTAGAAAAGATTCAAGAGCTAGGAACCAAAGTGGACTAACGTGGATAAACCGTTGGAATTAATTTATAATTTTTTTGAGGTGATTAAACAATGAATACAACAAGATTAATAACTATCTTAGTCGCTATACTTTATGTATTATTCTGGATTGCCATATTTTGTGGTGTTGTCTATCTTTTTATACTAATCATAAAGGCACTAAAAAAATATATTAAATCTAAGGATGTGCGTGAAGAAAAAAAGACTGTTGCCAAGTCTTTGGGCGAGGCATTAAAGGAAAACCGTATCCGTTGTCAAATGACACAGGAGTTTGTGGCGGAAACGCTGGGTGTTAGTCGCCAGTCTGTTTCCAAATGGGAAAATGGTTCTAGTGATCCTAACACTTCCAATTTGATTGCTCTTGCAAAACTTTATAAAATCTCTCCTGAAGAATTACTGCAACAAGCAACAGAAACATCAGAAAATGATAGTCAAAAAGAATAATTTGTATTTGATTAAGGCAGCGGAAGCTGTCTTTTATAATGTTTCAACTAATTCAAAGCGATATTTTTGTTTAACATCTGGATATTTATTGTGATCTACTTCGCTTAGAAACATTTCTTTTTCTCTTATCCATAATGTTCTATCACCATACAGTTTTCGATAGATAACATATTCTTTTTGATCTTCGCTGTTTAAAGCGACATCTTCTACATAATAATAGTTGCCCTTAAAGTGTTTGTATATGCCTTTTATTTGTAACGTTCTATTCATGAAATTATTATATTTTAAAACAAAATATAAATATATGTTATTTTAAATGACAAATATAATGTATTCTTAGGATGGCAATATTTTTAAACAATTGTCAAGAGTAGTAATTAAGATAATTATTTTTTATATTGAAAGTTGTAAGGAGGCTTGTTTATGGCTAGAAAGGTTCGAATTCCTAATTATACTTTAGGAGAAGAAATTACAAATTCAATTACGCACGGAATAGGTGCAATATTCGCTCTTGTTGCGTTAATATTAATGATTGCCAAGGCGGCAGTAAATGGCAATACGGCATTGTGCTATACGGTATTGTCGGTATATGGAGCATGTATGCTTGTGACATATGTTATATCTTGTGTCTATCACGGTCTATCGCCTAAATTGAAGGGCAAGGGTGTTCTTAGAGTTATTGATCATTGTGATGTATATATGCTTGTTTTGGGTACAATTACTCCAGTTGCCTTGCTTGGCGTAAAAGGATTTTATGGTTGGTTATTATTTGGTTTAGCTAGTGCACTAACAATTGTTGGGATTGTATTTACAGCGATTGATGTTGATAAGTATTCTAAGGTGTCAGTATTTTGCCATTTGTTATGCGGCTGGTGTGTATTATTTTTTGTAAGGCTTCTTGTAGCTAATGCGGATATCAAATGTTTATATCTTATTTTAGCTGGTGGAATATCCTATTCTGTTGGTGCTTTGCTTTATTGGCTGGGCAAAAAGATTAAGTATATGCACTCAATATTCCATGTCTTTGTTTTAGCTGGAAGTGTTTTACAATGGTTGGCAATCTATTTATACTTAATTTAGAGGTTTTTATGTTTGAAATAAGTGATGAAATTTTAGAAGAATATGCCACTTTAGCAGTTAAAGTTGGTGCTAATGTAAAAGAGGGCCAGACTGTTTTAATTAGTGGTCCTGTGCAGGCTTATAAGTTAATTAATAAGTGTGTTAAAAAAGCTTATGAAGCTAAAGCTAAGAGAGTTTTAGTTGATTATAGTGATGAAGATAATCTAAAGCTTAAATATGAATATGAAGATAGTGAAACTTTAAGTCATATTTTTGAATATCAAGTTTTAAGAAATAAGGAGTTAATTGAAGAAGACTATTGCACAATCCATATTGTAGGTGGTGATCCTGATTTGTTTAAGGGACTTGATAATGAAAAGATTAAGAAAGCTAGCATTGCTCGTATGAAGGCTTTTGCGGATTATGATTATTACTTTATGAATTCTGTTGGTCAATGGACTTTATTGGCTTATCCTAATTTAGCTTGGGCAAAGAAAGTATTCCCTGATTTAGATGATGAAGATGCTATGAATGCCTTATGGAATGCGATTTTGATGACTTCTAGAGTGGAACTTGGCAAGACTGTTGAAAATTGGAAGAATCATGATGAAGAATTATTCAATCATTGTAAGAAAATGAATGAGTATAATTTTAAGTCTTTGCATTTTACTAATTCACTTGGTACCGATTTAACCGTTGGCTTAATTAAGGATCATATTTGGTCAGGTGGTGAGGAAATTGCTTCTGGTAAATATAAGGTTCCTTTTAATGCGAATATTCCTACAGAGGAAATTTTTACAATGCCAGATCGATATCATATAGATGGTAAGGTTTATTCTACTAAACCACTAAGTCATAATGGTAAGATTATTCCTTCTTTTAATTTAACTTTTAAAGATGGCGTTGTAGTAGATTATGATGCAAGTGAAAACAAGGAAGTATTAAAGACTATTTTGGATACTGATGAGGGTTCTAAGTCTTTGGGCGAGGTGGCTTTGATTTCTTATGATTCCCCTATCAGCAATAGTGGCATCTTGTTTTATGACACATTGTTTGATGAGAATGCATCATGTCATTTAGCTCTTGGTGCTTGTTATCCTACTACAGTTAAGGGCGGAGATAAATTATCTAGTGAAGAATTATATAAACTAGGTGGCAACGATTCTTTAAATCATGTTGATTTTATGTTTGGATCAAGTGATTTAAGTGTTGTTGGCTTAACTTATGATGACAAAGAAGTAGATATCTTTAAGGATGGAAATTTCTTATTCTAATGGAAATAAAGGGCTTAACTAGTGAAGAGGTAGCTGTTAGAGTAGCTAATAATCAAGTCAATAAGTCTAACGTTAAGACTGACAAGAGTGTTAAGGAAATAGTTACTTCTAATGTTTTCACTTATTTTAATTTGATTTTTGCAGTGCTTGCGGTTCTTTTAATTATTGCCGGGGCTTTTCGCAATTTAACATTTTTGATTATTGTCATTATCAATACTGTTGTAGGTATTGTTCAAGAGCTTAGAAGTAAGAAAGTTCTTGATGAGATGAACTTGCTGAATGCACCTTTTTCTACAGCTATTAGAGATGGAGAAAAGGTTGAAGTTAAAAGCGATGATTTGGTAAAAGATGATGTAGTTTTCTTAAAAAGTGGTGATCAAATTTGTGCTGATGGCGTTGTATTGGATGGAACACTATTGGTTAATGAGTCACTTTTAACTGGTGAACAAGATAGTATTAAGAAAAATGTTGATGATAAGCTTTTATCGGGAAGCTATGTTGTTTCTGGTGAAGGCTATATGAGGCTTGAAAATGTAGGTGATGATTCATATATTTCTAAATTGTCTAGTGAGGCTAAGTCTATGGGCAAGATGAATCAATCAGAGATGATTAAGTCTATTAATGCGATTGTTAAGTGGGTTGGCATTATTATTATTCCTGTTGGTATACTTCTTTTTTGCCAAGCTAATTTTTTCAATCATGAGGGATTCTCTAAAAGTGTAGTTTCAATGGTTGCTGCTGTAATAGGCATGATTCCAGAGGGACTATATCTTTTAACGACAATGGCTCTAGCTTTAAGTACTATTCGTCTTTCCAAGAATAAAGTGCTTCTTCATGATATGAAGAGTATTGAAACACTTGCTAGAGTAGATGTTTTATGTGTTGATAAAACGGGCACTATTACTAAGCCAGATATGGAAGTTGGTCAAATTGTTCCTGTTAAGAAAGATGATTTAGATTCAGTAAAGATTTTATTAAAAGAATATAGTAAGGCTGTTAGCGATGATAACGCTACAATGAAAGCAATAAGAGAATATCTTAAGGATGTTAAGGATGGCGAATATACTTGCTTAAAGTCTATTCCATTTAATAGCGAGAAGAAGTATGGTCTTGTTTCTTTTAAAGAAGGGAATTATGTATTTGGTGCCCCTGAGTTTATTTTAAAAGATACAAAAGATGTAGAACCTTATTTAAAGGGTGGTGCTAGAGTTGTTTTGTTAGCTGAATGTGCTTCTTTTAGCGATAAAGGTACTTTTAAGAAAGCTATACCTGTTTGTTATGTTATTTTAAATAACCAAATAAGAGAAAATGCTAAAGAGACATTTGAATACTTTAAAAAACAAGATGTTAAGATTAAAGTTATTTCTGGTGATAATCCTAAGACGGTAAGTGAGATTGCTTTAGAGGCTGGCATTGATGATAGTGAGAACTATGTTGATGCAAGTACTCTAACTGATGAAGATATTAATGATGCTGCAAACAAGTACACTGTTTTTGGTAGAGTCACTCCAAAACAAAAGCAAATGCTTGTGAATGCTTTAAAGAAATCTGGTCATACAGTAGCTATGACTGGTGACGGTGTCAATGATATTTTAGCTTTAAAAGATGCGGATTGTAGTATTGCGATGGCTAGTGGCTGTAAGGCAACTAGTCAAGCTGCCCAAACTGTGCTTCTTGATTCTGATTTTTCACATATGCCTGATGTAGTGTACGAGGGAAGAAGAGTTGTTAATAATATCGAAAGATCTGCGTCATTATTTTTGGTTAAGAATATCTTTTCTTTCTTGATGTCGATGTTTTCACTTGTCTTGTTTATAACTTATCCTCTTGAGCCAAATCAAATATCCTTGATAGCTGGTTTCACAATTGGCATTCCCGGTTTCTTATTAGCTCTTGAGCCAAATGATAGAAGAATTGAAGGAAAGTTTATTAAAAACGTTTTAATTAAGGCTCTTCCAGCTGGCATTACAGATGCCATGTGTGTTGGTATCTTTGTGATGTGCGGGCAAGTATTTAATATATCTAACAATGAAGTAGCTACAGTTTCAACGATGATTTTGGCTAGCGTTGGTTTTATGATTATGATTTATATTTCTAGACCATTCAATAAGCTAAAGACAACGGTTTTGATTGTGTGTATTGCAGGACTATTCTTATCAATAATTTTCTTGAAGGATTTGTTTTCACTAAAGCCTATTTCTTGGATAGTAACGTTATTGATGCTGGTGTTTATATTGGCTTCTGTTACTGTTTACCGTGGTTTGAATCTTTTTGCCGAGTTTGTTGATAGAAAAATAGAGGAACATGCAAAGCGCTAAATGGAATCCTTGGCATGGCTGTCATAAGATAAGCGATGGCTGTAGGTTTTGTTATGTGTATCGCATGGACAAGGAATTTAATTCTTCTTTGGCTAGTAATGTATGCAACAAGACTAAGAATTTTGATTATCCAATAAAAAAGAATAAAGATGGTTCCTATAAAATGAAACCATCTTTTGTCTATACTTGTTTCTCGAGTGATTTTCTTTTAGAAGAAGCAGATAAGTATCGTGATGATGCTTGGAAAATGATAAGGGAAAGAAATGATTGTGTCTTTTTCTTTGTGACAAAAAGAATTGACCGTTTTATGAGCTGCATCCCAAGTGATTGGAATGATGGCTATGATAATGTGATAGTTAGTTGTACGGTTGAGAATCAAAAGATGGCTGATTATCGCCTTCCAATATTTTTGAATACACCTATTAAACATAAGGAAATTATTTGTGAACCACTTTTGGAGAAAATTGATTTAGGCAAGTATTTAAAAGATATAGAGAACGTATCTGTGGGTGGGGAATCTGGAGAGAATGTAAGAGTTTGCGACTATGATTGGATTTTAGATATTAGAAGACAATGTATGGAAAACGATGTTAGTTTTTCTTTTCATCAAACCGGTTCTTATTTTAAAAAAGATGGAAGAGTTTATAATATTCCTCGTTTTAAACAAAACAGTCAGGCTAAAAAGGCAATGATTGATTATTTGAAAAAATAATGAAAATTTTTTCTTTTTTAAAAGCATTCAAATGCCTTAAACAAGGCATTATTTCATGCCAGTGAAAATGAATATTTTTCATGTTTTATTTTCATAATTATTAGTGAGTTTAACATGGATTTTCTGTGGTAATATTAGAAAGCTAACAAAATGGTTGAATGTTCAATTATATGGAGAAAAGACTTATGAATGAGATTAAAAAGCGTAAGGGCAATTTTGTTGCCTATGATCCTGAAAAGATAAAGGTTGCGATTACTAGTGCTAATCATGATATAAAAAAGAGGGCTTCTGATGCGGAAATTGAAGTAATTTATGAAGCTAGTAAAAATGAAGTAGAGGAGCTTTTAAAAGATAGGAATGTTTCAGTTGATGAGATCAATGATGTTGTTGAAAAGTCAATGATGAAATATGACTGTTATGAATTAGCTAAGCAATTTATTGAATACCGTTATCGTCATAAATTAATTAGAGAATCTAATACTACAGATGAGTCTATCTTTGAGCTTATTAATGGTAAAAGTGAATATTGGAATGAAGAGAATTCTAATAAGAATGCAAGACTTGTTACTACACAGCGTGACTATATTGCTGGTATTGTAAATACTGATATCGCAAGAAGATTCTTACTTCCAAAGGATGTTGTTAAGGCTCATGATGAAGGTATTATTCATGAACATGATATGGATTATCTTGCGGATTTTGCCAGACATAATTGTGAGCTTATTAATCTAGAAGATATGCTTCAAAATGGTACTGTTTTAAATGGCGTTATGATTGAAAAGCCACATCGTTTTATCACTGCTAGTACAATTGCTACGCAAATTATGACTGCTGTTAGTGCTTCTAGTTATGGCGGTTTAACAATTACACTTACTCATTTAGCGCCTTTTGTAAGATCTAGTTTCTATAGTCATTATAAGTTTTATGTAAAAGAAATTTTAAATCAAGAATTAGACAGCGATGTTAATGATGATTTAAGAATGGATTCTCCTATTTATCAAAGTAATGCAGAGGCATATAGATATGCTCAAAAGCAAATTAAAAAAGAAGTAGAAGACGGTGTTCAAACTTTTAATTATCAAATTAATTCAATGTCTTCGACAAATGGTCAATCTCCTTTCTGCTCAGTTTTCATGTATCTTAATGAGACAAGCGAATATAAAGATGAGCTAGCTATGATTATTGAAGAATTCTTGAAACAAAGAATTCAAGGTTTAAAGAATGAAAAGGGCATCTACGTTACACAAGCTTTCCCTAAACTTCTTTATGTTTTGGAAGAAGATAATATTACTGAGGATTCAAAGTATTGGTATCTAACCGAATTAAGCGCAAAGTGTTCAGCTAAAAGGCTTGTGCCAGATTATGTTTCTGAGAAGATGATGAAGAGCTTGAAGATTAATAAATTTGGCGTAGGTGATTGTTATGGTCCAATGGGATGTAGAAGTTTTCTTACTCCAGATAGAATAGAGGGAAATCCGGCTAATGCATTAAATTATGATCCTAATAAGGGAAAATATTGGGGAAGATTTAACTGTGGTGTTTGTACAATTAATCTATTTGATGCAGCACTAAGTTCTAATAAGAATGAGAGCGAATTCTGGAAGCTTATGGATGAACGTACTGAATTGTGCCACTCTGGTTTGAAAGTAAGAATCAATAGGCTTGCTAGCGCAACAAGTGATGTAGCTCCAATCTTGTGGCAACATGGTGCCCTAGCTAGACTTAAACCACATGAAAAATTAGAAAAGCTAATTTATGGTGGTTATGCGACTGCTTCACTTGGCTATGCGGCTTTATATGAATGTGTTAAGTATATGACTGGTTTAAATTTAACTGATCCTGAAGGCGAAGCTTTCGGTATGAAGGTTATGAATTATTTAAATGATAAATGCAATACTTGGAAAAAAGAAGAGAATATTGATTATTCAGTATATGGTACTCCTCTTGAGACTACTACTTATAAGTTTGCGAAGATGGCCAAAAAGAGATTTGGCGAAGATGTTTTCAAGAAACTTGATGGACATGATCGAGATTATGTGACTAACTCTAGCCATACTCCTGTTTTCCAAAATATCGATGCGTTTGATAAGCTTGATATTGATGGCAAGTTCCAAGAACTTTCTCCAGGCGGCAATGTAATCTATATCGAGACACCTAATCTTCAAAATAATGTTGAAGCAATTATTGAAGTAATTAAATATATGTATGATCATACTATGTATGGTGAGCTTAATACTAAATCTGATTATTGTATGAATTGTGGATATGATGGTGAGATTGTGGTGGTTGAGGATGAAAAGACTCATAAGCTAGTTTGGGAATGCCCAAATTGTAAGAATAGAGATCAAAGTAAGATGCAAGTAACAAGAAGAACTTGTGGCTATCTTGGTTCTCATTATTGGAACCAAGGAAGAACAGATGAGATTAGATCTCGTGTACTTCATTTAGATAATAAAGAATAGATAAAAACCAAGTTGATGTAAAAGTTGACTTGGTTTTTAATATGTTGATTTTTTCATGAACTTTTGATGTTTTTTAAAACAACAACAATTTTCTAATTATAATAGAGGGTATGTTCAATATAGTTTATTATGTTTCCTTTGTTTTATATGAGGAATTGTTGTACAGAATAGTGCTTGGATTATCTTTTTCAAGCAGCATTTTTAGTTTATTGTTTTTGTCATGTGGTACAGGTATTGCCATTGGAATAATATCTAATATAATTCCTAAGAAAGTTAATTATTTCATATTCAATATTTTTAATTTAATATTATGTTTTTATTATGGAGCGGCTTTAATAATAAGAAAGACATTTGATGTGAATATTTCATTCAGTGTATTAAATATGTATACGCAATTCACTGGTGCTTTCGCTAATACAACGGCTTCTGTTTTAAAGGCTAATGCCTTAAATGTGTTTCTTGTAGCTCTTCCTTTTTTAATTGGCCTTATTCTTATAAGAAAAATTGATCATACAATCAGTGCATATAGTTTTATTTCGCTGATACTTTGTTATGTGCTATTCCTTGTTTCCTTGAGCAGTGATACTTATGATTTGTATTTTAACAGGCAAAACAATAGAGAAAATGTTGAAAATTTTGGTGTTCTTCCTTCTTTGATTATGGAACTTTGGAAAGGTGATTCTGTTGGGGAAGAGGTTGAAAGTGAGGATGTTGAAGAGGAAGAAACTGAGGAAACTGTTTCTGTTAGAAGAAGAGTAAGTGACATTAATTTTAATGATATTGAAACTGAAAACAGTACGGTTGAAAGTATGAATAAATATTTTAGTAGTTCGCTTGGAACTTATACTAATGATTACACTGGTCTTTTTGAGGGCAAGAATCTTATTTATATTATGGCTGAAAGCTTTGATGGCTATGCCGTCAGTAAAGAACTTACCCCTACTTTATATAAGATGATTCATAGTGGCCTTTATTTTTCTAATTATTATTCACCTACTAATTTATCGACTATTGGTGGAGAGTTTTCTCTTTTAACTGGTCTTCTTCCAGATCTTCAAACTCTTAATTGGCAATGGATTCAAAATAATGATGGCTATGTGAATTATTTTCCTTATGGTCTTGGAACATTATTTAAGAATGAAGGCTATTCTGTTTATGCTTATCATGATCATGAATATGATTTCCAATCACGTAATAAGTATTTGAGTTCTTTGGGCTTTGATTATTATGAGGCTTGTTATAATGGGCTAGAAGAAAAGATCGCCTGTGATATTTTCCCTGAATCTGATTTAGAGATGGTTAATGCGACGGTTGATGAATATATTAATGATGATAAGTTTATGGTATATTATGCGACTGTATCAGGACATGGTGAATGGGGCTTTGGCTATAATGATATGGCTGAGAAAAATAAAGATGAGGTGGCTGATTTAGAATATAGCGACACTGTTAAGGCTTATATTGCGGCTACATTAGAGCTTGAGAAGGCAATGACTTCACTAATTGAGAAGCTTGAGGCTGCTGGTAAACTAGATGATACAGTTATTGTGTTAGCTGCTGATCATCATCCGTATTTTATGGCTGACGAATATGTTGAAGAAATGGCTGGTCAAGAGCTTGATCAATTTAGTTTATATAAGAATAATTTGATTATTTACAACAGTACTATGGATTATACAGAAGTTGATAAGGTGTGCAATACTATTGATGTTTTGCCTACTGTTTTGAATTTGTTTGACATGGACTATGATTCAAGAATGATGGTGGGAACGGATATTTTTTCTTCAAGCAGTGGTATGGTTATTTTTGCGGACTATTCTTGGCTTACTGACTTAGGAAAATATTCTTATAGTACAGGTACTTTTACTTCTAATACTGGTAAGGAAGTTAGTGAAGAATATATTGAAAAAAAGAATACCGAAGTTTCCAATAAGTATTTGGTTTCTAGGAATATTCTAATTTACGATTATTATAAATTGGCTTATGATACACTTAATTAGCTCTTTCTAAGAGCTAATTTTTTTACATTAAATCTTTTATTGTTTTCTTTTTTAGAAATTCATTAATTAAATCATGAAGTTCATTATATGTCTCAAGCACACTACAACAGTCTTTTCCTTCACATGTCCCAGAATTGTTTATGCAAGAACATGATGTTGCCTTTAGTTCTTCTTCAGTAACAATCAAAATATCATACAAAGAATATTCTTTTATTTCTTTATTTAATTTATATCCACCACATTTGCCTTTGCACACATCAATAAGACCGCTTTTAGCTAAAAGGGTCATAATTGACTCAAGATATTTTCTTGAAATATTTAAGCGAGTGGCAATGCTTGATAGACAAATATATTCACTTTCACCATTGTGTCTTGCCATATCAACAATCGCTCTTATTGCGTATGTACTTTTTGCGGATATTAACATACCTTTATTATATATTTTTAATTCCTATTGACAAGGTAGGATATAGTATCTAGAATATTAATTGCCTATTAAAGAGGTAGGAATTAAATGTCAACTAGAGTATTAGAAATTATTACAAATTCGTTTCCTAAAATATTGTCTCTTGGCCTAACGGTCACTATACCGCTTGCCTTGTTGTCTTTTGTGTTAGCTTTCCTAATTTCGGTACTAGTAGCTTTTATTAATTATGCGCATATTAAAGTATTAACTGGAATATGTAGATTTTATGTATGGATTGTAAGGGGCACACCATTACTTGTGCAATTGTATATATTCTTTTATGGCCTTCCTTCTTTGGGGATTACTTTAAATCCATATGTTTGTGCAGTATTGGTTTTAGGACTAAATGAAGGCGCTTATATGTCCGAGACAATGAGGGCTTCTTTAGAGGCTGTGCCTAGTGGACAGATGGAAGCTGGATATTGTGTGGGTATGAATTATCTAGACATTATGTTTAGAATTATTCTTCCTCAAGCGTTGAGAACAGCGTTTCCTTCTTTGATGAATTCTTTGATAGCTTTAATTAAAGATTCTTCTATGGCTTCAACGATTACGGTGGTGGAAATGTTTAGACAAGCTCAAATAGTGAATGGCAGAGTATTCCAACCATTTGTGTTATATCTTGAGGCAGCTGTTGTATATTTATTGTTTTGTAGTGTTGTGAGTATTATTCAAAAGATTGTTGAAAAGAAACTTAATTTCTATGGCGGTGTTAAATGATTGAAGTAAAAAACTTGCATAAGAAATTTGACAATAATGAAATCTTAAAAGGAGTCAATTTTAAGATTAATGATGGCGATGTGATCGCGATACTTGGCAAATCTGGTAGTGGTAAGACTACTATTCTTAGATGCCTGAATTTTCTTACTAGGGCTGATGAAGGGTGTCTTGTCTTTGATGATAAGGAATATGATTTAAAGACTATTTCGAAAAATGATATTTCAAACATTAGAAAGAAAACAGGTTTTGTGTTTCAAAACTATAACTTGTTTCTAAATAAGACGGCTCTTGAGAATGTTATGGAGGGTTTAATTGTTGCCCGCAAGATGGATAAGCTCAAGGCAAAACAAATTGCTATCGAGGCTTTAACTAAAGTAGGCATGGCTGATAGGCTTAATAACTATCCATCGGAATTATCTGGTGGTCAACAACAACGTGTTTCGATTGCTCGTGCATTAGCTTATAAACCGGAGATTATCTATTTCGATGAGCCAACTAGCGCGCTTGATCCAGAGCTTATTGGTGAAGTATTAAATGTTATGAAGGAATTAGCTAGCGAGGGTGTCACGATGGTAGTTGTAACTCATGAGATGAGTTTTGCGAAGAATGTTTCTAATCGTGTAATTTTTGTAGAAGATGGAAACATTATTGAAGATACTGATTCTAAATCTTTCTTTGAAAATCCAAAGAATGAGAGAATAAAACAATTTATTAGAAGTATAAATGAGAGGGTGTAATATGAAAAAATTACTTAGTTTATTAGTTTGTGTGTTTATGTTGTTTGGCTGTAGCTCAAGCGATAGTCAAGAATCTACAGCTTCTGACTTATTAGAAACAATCAAGGAAAAAGGTGTCATTACAGTAGCTACTGAAGGTGATTGGTCTCCATATACTTATCATGATGAGACAACAAACGAGCTTGTTGGCTTTGATGTAGAACTTGGCAAGTTAATTGCGGACAAACTTGGTGTTGAAGTTGAGTATAAGGAAACGGATTGGGATTCTATTTTAGCTGGTGTTCAATCGGGAACATTTGATTTAGGTATTAATGGTATTACTTATAGTGATGAAAGAGCTCAATCATTTAATTTCTCTGAACCATACTTATATGATCAAACAGTGTTGATTGTTCTTGAAGATAATACTGATATTAATTCTTTTGAGGATATCAAAGGGAAAGTTAACACTAATTCTCCTGGTTCAAGTTATGCAGAAATGGCAGAAGAATATGGGGCAACTAATTCTTATATCACTACTTTTGCGGATACTATTCAATTATTAACTAGAGGTGATGCGGATTGTACGATTAATGCCTTATCTGTGTATAACGATTATATAAGAGAAAAAGGTGATGACGCAGGTATTAAAATTGTTGATAGAACAGAGCCTGAAAAGACAGTTATCGCTTCTAAGAAGGATGATTCTACTAATACTTTAATCGAGGAAATTAATAAGATTTTAGAGGAACTTAAGGCCGATGGCACACTAGCTGAATTATCTAATAAATACTTTGGCTATGATGCAACACAAGAACCTACTGAATAATTGAGAAATCGTGCTTGTCACGATTTTCTTTTTGTTAGGAAACTTACTCAAAGAAAACCGACTCGGTGAGGACAAGTAAACTTTATTGAAAAAAACAAAATAAACATGATAATATATTAGAGCGAAACTTTCTTTGGATTAGATGTTATCCAAGGCGTGAAGGGAGAAAGATATGAGAGAAGGTATTCATCCAGACTACCATAAGGTTAAGGTAGTATGTGCAGGATGTGGTGCAGAATTCGAATCAAGTTCAACAGTTAAAGGTGATACTATTAAGGTTGATACTTGTTCAAAATGTCATCCATTCTATACTGGTCGTCAAAGATTTACGGCTGCAGCTGGTAGAATTGAAAAATTCAACAAGAAATATGGTACAAAATAGTAAGGTTAAATCCTTACTTTTTTGTGTCATAATATAAGAGGTCAATAGGGAGGAATAATTATGTATCAAAGATATGCTGATGGTTGGTTAGAGACTATTTCTGGGTGCATGTTTGCGGGTAAAACAGAAGAATTGATTAGAAGAGTTAAAGTTTTAGAGTTTGCCAACAAAAAGATACAAGTTTTTAAACCCATTATTGATAATCGTTATTCAAATACAAAAGTTGTTTCTCATGCTGGTAGTAATGTAGAAAGTATTGTCGTTACTAAGGCAGTAGAAATTTTAGAATTAGTTAAAGAGGATACAGAGGTGGTAGCCATTGATGAAGTTCAGTTCTTCGATGATCGTATTACTGATGTATGTAATGTTTTAGCTGATAGAGGAATTAGAGTTATGGTAGCTGGATTAGATACAGACTTTAGAGGAGAACCATTTGGTCCTATGCCTCAGCTTATGGCTGAAGCGGAGTTTGTTACTAAGCTTACAGCGGTATGCAATAAGTGTGGTGCTCCTGCAACTAGAACTCAAAGAATTATTAATGGTAAGCCTGCTAAATATAAAGATCCTATCGTTTTGATTGGTGCTAAAGAAAGCTATGAAGCTAGATGCAGACAATGTCATGAGGTAGTGGGCAAGCCAAAGCCTGAGGTATATTAATCATGGATGCTAGAATTGTTAAATTAGAGAATATTGAAAAAAGATATTTAGAGATAAGTGAAGAGATGCTTAAGGATGATGTTGTTAGTAACGTCAAGGCTTTTACTAAGTTAAGTAAGGAACAAGCTACTTTACGTGGTGCTTATGAAGCTTACCAAGAGCTTAAGAAGCTAAATAGTGATATCGAAGGTGCTAACGAGATGCTTAAGGATGATGATCCTGAGATTAAGGAAATGGCTCAAATGGAGCTTGATGAAGCTACAAGTAAGCTTGAAACTTTAAATGCTCATATTGAACAGCTTCTTCTTCCTCGTGATCCAGAGGATGCTTACGATTGCCTTGTGGAAATTCGTGGTGCAGCTGGTGGTGATGAAGGAAATATTTTCGCTGGTGACTTATATAGAATGTATAACTATTATGCAGCTAATATGGGATTTAAGACTGAGGTCATGGAATCAAGTGAGTCTGAGGCTGGTGGTTATGCGCTTATTAGTTTTTCTGTAAAAGGACAAGATGCATATCGACATTTTAAGTTTGAATCTGGTGCTCATAGAGTACAAAGGGTTCCTAAGACTGAAACACAGGGTAGAGTTCATACTTCGACAGCTACAGTGTTTGTTTTGCCCGATGTTGAAGATGAGGATGTTGAGATTCCTGATAGCGATCTTGAGATTGAAACACATAGAGCCAGTGGTGCTGGTGGTCAGCATATCAACAAGACTGATAGTGCTGTTAGAATTGTTCATAAGCCTACCGGTATTACTGTTAACTGCCAAGATGGTAGAAATCAGCTTTCTAATAAGGAAACGGCTTTAAGAATTATTAAGGCTAGAGTTTATAACTATTATAAGGAACAAAAAGAGAAAGAAGCTGGTGAGGCTAGAAAGAGTAAGATTGGTACTGGCGATAGAAGTGAGAAAATTAGAACTTATAACTATCCACAAAATAGAGTTACTGATCATAGAATTGGTTTAACCATCAATCAGCTTGATAGAATCATGGAAGGCAAGTTAAATGATATTATTGATGCGCTTATTAAGAATGAAGAACAGGAAAAGCTTTTAAATGAGCACGTACAATGATTTATTAAATGAATATAAGAAGGTCTTTAATGATAAGGAAACATTAAGGGCTTTTCTTTTTGAATTGTGTAATGAGTATGATATTGACTTGTATATGGAAAAGGATATGCAAGCTGATAAAAGAGTTGAGGAACGTTTTATTGATGGCGTAAATAAGCTTAAAGAAAATGAGCCTCTTAATTATGTGTTGGGTTATTCTTATTTCTATGGTTATAAGATGATAGTCAATAAGAATGTTTTAATTCCTCGATTTGAAACAGAAGAATTAGTTGGCTTAGTATTGTCTAAATATGATGAATATTTTAAGGGCAAGAAGGTCACTTTAGCTGATGTAGGCACTGGTAGTGGAGCGATAGCCATCGCATTAAAAAAAGAAGAAGATAATTTTGAAGTATATGCTAGTGATATTTCAGCTGATGCGTTAAAGGTTGCGAAAGAGAATGCTTCAAATAACAATGCTGATATAAAGTTCTATGAGGGTTCAATGCTTGATCCAATTGTTGAAAACAATATTAAGCTTGATATTCTTGTCTCTAATCCACCTTATATTAAACAAGATGAAGTTTTAGACCCAAGTGTTAAAGATTACGAGCCTCATGTAGCTTTGTTTGGTGGCAATGATGGGCTTAAATTTTATCGCATGATATTTGAGAAAGCTCATTTGGTCATGAAAGATAATGGCCTATTATTTTTTGAAATGGGCTATGACCAAAAAGAAAATCTTTCCGCTTTAGCTAGAGAATATTTCCCTAATGCTGATATCAATGTATATAAGGACATTAACAAGAAAGATCGAATGCTTTTTATAAAATTAAATTAATTAGCATATATATAAACCCTGTAGCTATCATGGCAAATATGGGGTTTATTTTTGTTTTTCTAATAGAAATAAAACAAGCAGCAAACAAGACTAGGGCTGTAATATCTAAGCTTGATTCTTTTGTTATAGCGTTAATTAAAATACTTAGTCCTGCGCTAGCTATAAGGGCAATTATTGTAGGACGCAAAGTTGATAATATTGTTTTCATATAATCAATGTTTTTATATTTGAAATAAAGACATGTCAAAATAGAAACAATAAAGATGGCTGGCAATATTGTGGCGAGTGTAGCGATGATTGCGCCTAAGATGCCAGCTATTTTAAGTCCAACAAAGGTTGCACAATTTACCGCAATTGGACCAGGTGTCATTTCGGCAATCGTTATTAAGTTAGAAAACTCATCCAAAGTAATCCAAGCAAATTTCTCAACTACTTGACTTTGAATAATTGGAATTGATGCATATCCTCCTCCTATTGAGAATAGTCCTACTTTTAGAAAGCTAATAAATAGTTTAATGTATATCATGTTTAGCTCCTAAAATTGAAATAATAATTCCAAGAAGTAATGTGAATAGAATAATGTATATAACATTTACATCAAAAAAGAACACTAGTATAAAGGCTATAAGCATTATAGAAATATTTAAGTATTCTTTTCTTTTAAAGATTTTACTAGCTAATGTTAAAACGGTATCTAAGATGATAGCTGCAACTCCTGCTTGCATGCCTTTTAACAACAGTGAAAATGCCACATTGCCTATTAGCAGATTATAGAAATAGGAAATTATTGTAAGAATTACCATTGGTGGAATAATAGTGCCTAGTACCGCTACTAGCATGCCTATGTATCCTGCAACTTTTAGTCCAACAGCAATGGCACAATTTACCGCAACAGCACCTGGACTTGATTGGGCGATGGCTATTAAATCCAGCATCTCTTCTTCATCTATCCAATGTAGCTCGTCTACAAATTTCTTTTTCATAAAAGTAGCTATTACAAAGCCTCCTCCAAAGGTGAAGGCGCTAATGTATAGAGTACTTAGGAATAGTTTCAATAACTTTTTCTTTTCCATATCTATAGGATAACAAGAAAATGTTATAAAGATGTAAAATATAAGTATGTTAGCAAGCTATTATGCGGAAGTTGATATAATCTGTGCTGTTATACTTTTGTGTCTAATTCATCGCAGTATCAAGTCAAACTTTTCTAAGACTGATCGAACAAATTTTATTGTTTTATTAACGATTAATTTTCTATTTGTCTTAAGCGACTTTATTTGGATATTCAACAATGGCTACGCTAGTTATATGGATATTTCAAATGGCGTTCTTATTGGATATATAGGAAATGGTTTAAATTCAATATTATCAGCTTTGTCTTCTTTGTCTTGGCTATTTTTTTCAGAAAGTATGCAGAATCATTTAGCTTTTCATAATGGCAAAAAAGCGTTCTTGGTTTCTTTGCCGGTTATTATATTAATTATTTTATGTTTATTTAATTATCAAAATCACATCATGTTTACCATCTTAAGTGATGGAACGTATGTTCGTGGGGTTGGCTATATCTATCAGGTTATTGTGTCTTTTGGTTATATTATTGTAGCAGCTATTTTATCGCTTAATCATGCCAATAAAGCTAAGAATGAGAAAAGTAGGAAGCGTTCTTTAACGATGTTTAATTTTATGATTCCTCCTACTATTGCAACTGTTTTGCAGCTATTGATTCCTAATATGTCTATTTTGTTTATCGGCACTGTTTTGGCTTTACTTAATTTATTTATTTCCTTACAAGGACAATTGGTATTAAATGACCCTTTGACTGGTTTGAATAATAGGTCTCTTTTAGACCAAAAGATTGAAAAAGGAATGAACAGTGTTGATGATGGCGGTGACTTTTATCTTTTATTATTTGATGCGGACAAATTCAAGAATATTAACGATACTTTTGGGCATTTAGAAGGTGATAGGGCTTTGATTATAATTGCGGATACTTTAAGAAAGAATTGCAGTCCTGGTGATTTTATATGTAGGTATGGTGGCGATGAATTTATCATGCTTCATAAGTGTAAGAAAAATGAAGATTGTAGCATTTTAATTGAAAAAATTAATAAAATGTTAGATAGTCATGATCTTCCATATTCTTTACATGTTAGTGTTGGGATATGTAAGTATCATGATGGAATAGATGGTTGGTCTAAGATGGTTAAAGAGGCTGATGAGAGTTTATATATTGCAAAGAAGAATAGGTAGTTTATGAAAAAGAGATTATATTTATTAAGACATGGTCAAACAAAGTTTAATACGATGGGTTTAGCTCAGGGCAGAATTAATTCTGATTTAACTGATTTGGGAAAGAAGCAGGCTTTAGCTGCAAAAAATTATTTTGAAAAAAATAATATTAAGTTTGATCATATTTATACTTCTCCTCTTGGCAGGACCATACAAACTTGTGAAATAGTAACTGGCGAAAAAGGCAAGCAAGTTGATGGCTTGATTGAAATTGACTTTGGACAATTAGATGGCAAGGATTACGAAGTAGCTAAGGCGTATCATGATGACTATACAAGTGTTGGTGGTGAAAGCGTTGATTCTGCAGGAGATAGAATGCTTAAGACTCTTATTAAGATTATGCAAGAAGATAATGAAAGTGTTCTTGTGGTAGCTCACGCTACAGTTGGCAGAGCTTTTTATTATAAAGTAATTGGCGAGTATCTTCCTTCTTTTAGGATTCCTAATTGTGGCATTTCTATTTATGATTTTGAAGATGGCAAGTTTTCTTTTGTGAAGATGGTAGACCCGCTTAATGATTAAATATATTTTTTCTGATTTAGATGGAACACTTCTTTCTAGTGATAAGACTATTAGCTATAAAAACAAAGAGATTATTAAAAAAGCTAATGATAATGGTGTGAAGTTTATTGTCAATTCTGGTAGACTTCCTTATAGCTTTAGAAGCTATAAAAAAGATTTTGATTTAAATTATTTTGTTTCAGGCAATGGCTCTTTAATTAAATGGGATGGGAAGATAGTTTATAGCAAGCCTCTTTCTTGCGAAGATGCCAAGAGAATCGCTGAGCTAGCATATAAGTATGAAGCTTATGCAAGATGCTTTTCACTTAAGAAGATTTGTCTTTTTAAATTTGATACAAAAACTGCTAAGGGTGTTGTGAATAAGCCATATGGTTTCTTTGATAAGAAAACCGTTAATAATCTAGAGGAAATGTTTAAATTTATTGATAATCACGATATCTATAAGATTGGCTTTTTTGATGATCATGAAAAGCTTGAAAGAGTTAAGAATAGCATTAATATTGAACTTAAAAATGTGAATACTAGTTATTCTACTTTTCGTTTTTTAGAGAATCATGACATTAATACTTCTAAAGGAAATGCGATAAAAGAAGTATGCAAGTTGTTTAATATCGATTATGATGAAGTTTTAGCAATTGGTGATAATGGCAATGATATGTCAATGATAGATAATGCCTTTCACAGCGCTTGTCCAGCTAATGCGACTGATGAAATCAAATGTAAGTGTGAATACATTTCTGATAGATCTTGTGATGAGGATGCGATTTTTGATATTGTGAGTAAATTTTGTAATCTATGATATATTTTTTCGTGTCTATATGTTTGTAAGGATACTTGCAACAAAGCAAGTCAAGAAAACATTACAACGATGTTGTTTGCGATATTTTATAAAAAGATGCAATGTTGCATCTTAATTTGTCCATACTTGTTTTGCCATATTGAAGGCTGCCCAAGCTTTGGGCCATCCGCAATAGAAAGCGATGTGGGTAATAATTGCAGCGATTTCTTTTTGACTTACGCCATTATTTTTGGCGTTTTCAAGATGATATTTTAAAGATGAATCAGTTATTCCTTGTGAAATCAATGATACTACTGTAATGATGCATCTTGTTTTTATATCAATATCTTCATTATTCCAGTTTTCACCAAATAGGATATCGTCATTAAAGTGGGCAAAATCAGGTGCGAATTCTCCTAGAGCGTCTTTGCCTGCGGTTTGTTTAATCTTACTCATAGCTTGTTATACTCCTCATCGCTTACTTTTTCACACCATTCATTACTGCAATTTTCTCCAGGAACTTCTATTGCGATATGAGAAAACCATGAATCTTTTTTAGCACCATGCCAATGCTTAACATTAGCTGGAATATTAATAACCATTCCTTCACTTAATGAAATAGCTGGTTTTCCTTCTTCTTGATACCAGCCTTCACCGCATGTGCATACTAGTATTTGGCCTCCGCCACTAGTTGAATGATGAATATGCCAATTGTTTCTACATCCTGGTTCAAATGTAACATTAGCCAGGAATAGCCCATCTTTATTTAAAGGATTTAAGTAGGAATTTCCAATAAAGTATTTAGCGTAGGCTGTGTTAGCTTGACCAGTTTTAAACATATTATGTTTTTCAAATTCGTTTTTATCTAAGTATTTCATAATCTCTCCTTTTTAATTACTGTAATACTTAAAGCTTACTTTAGGTCAATAAAAAAAGATGGCTTAGCCATCTTAATTTTGTTTCTATTATAGTTTTACGAATTGGTTAACATCTAGCACGAAGATTGTAGCTCCACCAACTGTTACTTCAATAGGCATTGGGGCAAATTCGCCAGACATGAATGATGCACTAGATGGCGCAACTTCTGTTCTTCTTTTTGATTCGTTACCTATGATTTCGATGGCTTTTTCAACTTGATCATCTTCACAACCTACGATTAATGTAGTATTTCCTAATGATAGGAAGCCACCTGTTGTAGCTAACTTTGTTACTTGGAAAGAGTTGTTGTTTAATGATGAACTAACTGAAGCACTATCGTCGTTTGATACAATCGCTAAAATAAGTTTCATATTTTTTCCTCCTATAATCACTATTATTATAAAAAAATCAGTTTAAGTTCACAATAAAAACATTATTGACTTGATGGGTATTGTATAATGTATGCATATGATTAAATTTGATAAAGTGTCTAAGACATATAAAAACGGAACACATGCGTTATATGACATTTCTTTAGAAATAAAGGATGGCGATTTTGTCTATATTATCGGCGAAACTGGTAGTGGTAAGTCAACAATGATTAAGATTCTTGATGGTGAAGAGGTTCCTACTTCTGGCAGCGTTACTGTTAGCGGTATCAATATCGATAATAAGAAAAAGAAGAACAATATTGTTGATGTCGGCAAACTAAAAAAGCGTAAAGTTCCTTTATATAGAAGAAATATTGGCGTTGTTTTCCAAGATTATCGTTTGCTACCTAAGAAAACAGTTTTTGAAAATGTTGCTTATGCGATGGAGGTAGTGGACACTCCAAAAGATAAATTAAGGCCTAGAGTTAGAGAAGTATTAAAGCTTGTTGGTTTAGCTGATAAGTCTAATTCTTTTCCAAATGAGCTTTCTGGTGGTCAACAACAGCGTACAGCTATTGCTAGAGCTATTGCGAATCGACCAAAGATTCTTATCGCCGACGAGCCAACTGGTAATCTAGATCCTAAAAAGAGTAATGAGATTATCAATTTATTTGAAAAGATCAATAGAGAAGAGAATACTACTATTCTTATTGTTACTCATGATATTGATACTGTTAGAAAACATCCTAAGCGTACTATTGAGATTAATAATGGCCATATTGTTAGAGATAAGGAAGATGGCATTAGAAATGTAAAGACAACTATTGATAAGGCTGATACTCAGACTTTATCTTTAGACGAAATCAAGGATGAAGATGATGTTAAACAAGAGGAACAAGCTTGGTTAAAACAGCCTGTTGAAGTAAAGGAAACTCCTGTTTGGTTAAATGAGCCCAATGATAAAAAAGAGGAAGTTAAGGCTGAAGAACCTGTATCGAGTAGCGATGTTCCTACTGCCAAAATTGAAGTTAATAAATTAGAGGATTCTGATACTTTTGATTTTGATATTGCACCTTTAGAAATTAACGAAAAAGAAAAGGATAATAACTAATGTTTCATAGATTTTTTAGACATGTAAAAGAGGGCTTTATTGGAGTTGGTAGACACTTTGGCATGGCTGTTAGTTCAGCCGCTTCGGTTACTATCACTCTTCTTTTAGTGGGCTTCTTTTTGGTATTAACATATAACTTGAATTTAATTACCCAAGATATTGAGGATTCTATTTCACTTAGTGCTTTAGTTGACTATGATGTGACTAGTTCTTCTACCCTTGATACTATCAAGAATCAAATTTTATCTATTGATGGTGTTAAGTCTGTTGATTATAGAAGCAAGGATGATGAGTTTACTTACTATGTTGAACAATATCCTGATATTAAAGAATTTAATGAATTATATAGAGACCAAAATCCATTCCATGATGCATTTATGGTTAGTTTAGATGACGGCAGTGAAATGGAAGATGTTAAGAGCCAAATAGAGGCTATCAATGGAATTGATTCTGTCCATGATGGTGGCAGCAATACTTATGTATTAATTGATATCTTACAAAAAGTTAGAATATTTGGCGGTGCTTTAGTTCTTGCCTTATGCTTATTGGCTATCTATCTAATCTACAATACTATTTCTATTACAATTAGAGCTCGTGATACAGAAATTTGGATTATGAAAAATGTTGGCGCTAAAAATGGCTACATTCGTGCTCCTTTCCTAGTGGAAGGAATTATCATCGGAATACTTGGTTCTCTTATTCCAATTGGAATAATGTTTGGAACTTATTATTATCTATATAACAAGACAAGCGGAAGCTTACTTGGTGTGTTTACTTTGGCTTCTCCTTATCCGTTCTTGCTATATTTATGTATTGGATTATTAGTGCTTGGCATAGTGGTTGGCTTTATCGGCTCTTATTTGAGTGTTTCTAAACTATTGAGGAATAAGCGATGAGATTTAAGTTAGGGCCTGTATTTTTAAGTTTATTATTGGTCTTAAGTTGTTTCAACTGTAAAGCAATAGCTGTTAAAGCTGATGATGATACTTCTTGTGACTATTCGGATTGTGATGAGAATGATAAGACTTGCAAGCTTAATAATGCGAAAAAGAAACAACAATGTCTTCAAAATGAGATAGCTACCGCTAAAAGTGATCAAGAGAGTTATTGGGCGCTAGCCAGTCAATGGGCTCAAGAAGTCGAGACTTTAAATGAACAGATTGCGGAATTAAAGCCTCAAATCGAGGAACTTAATACTAAAATTAGTGAACTTGAAACTAGCATTGCAGAGAAAGAAAGCAAAGTTGAAGAATTAAATAAGCGTGTTTTAGCAAGAATGGAAAGCGCTCAGGGCACAATGCATTTTTCAGTGTGGCTTGATTTCTTGCTTGGTTCTAGTAGCTTTAGCGATATGCTTAGAAGATTATATGGCATTGAGGCCATTAATTCTAAGGAAGAAAGTGATCGTAAAGAGCTTGAGGATGTGATTAACACTTTAAATGAACAGAAGGCGGAATTAGATACTTCTAAGACTGAATTAGATAATAAGATGACTGATCTTGAGATTGCTCAAGATGAGGCGGAATATAAAAATGAGCAGGCTATGATTGCTTATAATGAGGCTAGTGACGTTATTTCTAGTTATCAAAACCAATTAGATGAACAAAGCAAGATTATTGCTAACATCAAATTGAGCTTAGAGGATTTAGATATTTTAGATCCTCAAACGGGTTTTTCTTCTCCTGTTCCTGGTTCTACAATTTCTTCTGGTTTTCCATATTATCCATCTAGTTTTGGTGGAGGAGTCCATTTAGGAATAGATTACGCAGTATCTTTGGGCTCAGCAATTTATGCACCTGCTGATGGTGTAATTGTTATTTCTGATGATAACTGTGACACATGGGGCTACTTGGGCAACTCTTGTGGTGGCGCAGGTGGTGGTGTCTCTTATGGAGGTAACCAAATTTATTTCTTATGTAGTGTTAATGGCAGTGTTTATGCCTTGACGTTCTCTCATTTATATAGTGGTTCTTTACATGCGACAGGCGTTGTAACACAGGGTACACAAATTGCTAGAGCTGGTTCTAGTGGCAATTCCACTGGGCCACATTGTCATATTGAAATGTTCTATCTTGGAAGTGGCGATAATGAGGATTTGGCTACTTATATTGAAATGCTTAATACAGGAGTATATTCTAGTTCATTTAATTGTGGCTGGGGTAGTTATGGATTAAATACTATTTGTTCTAATAAGGGGTCTGCTCCATGTAGACTAGATGGCTCTGAATATTTACCGGGTTAATAATTATGGAAGAAGAAAATAAGGTTATTGTAAAGCTTAAGAAGCAACCTCTTAAGTCTGAAAGAGAAGAAATTATGCAAGAAAAGAAAAAGAAGAGAGTTATTATAATTGCTTGCGTACTATTGTTTATAGTAGGTGTGGCAATTGGTTCTGTTTCGATGTATTTTCTAAAGAATAATGTTGAGACTACTACTTATAGTAAGCTTGATGAAATTAAGTCTTATTTAAAAAATGTATGGCTTTATAGAGATGATTATGAGGATATTGACACAGAACTAGAAGATAAGGCTTATTATGGCATGACTAGTTTTGATGAAGATCCTTATACAACGTATATGTCTTCTGAGGAATTAAGTAGTTACGCTAGTTCTATTAATATGAATTATGTTGGGATTGGTGTTTCTTATAACGTGAATAATTTTACGATTATTCGTGTATATAAGGATTCTCCCGCTGAGAATGGCGGCCTTTTAGCTGGTGATAAGATTCTTAAGGTTGATGGTGAATCAATAGACGGAAAGACTTCTGATGAAGTTAAGTCAATGGTTACTGGAGAAGAGGGAACTACTGTTGATATTACGGTTTTAAGAGATGGCGAAGAAATTGCTTACACTATCGTTAGAGGCAATGTTGATAATACGGTCTATGCAACTAAAGAAGATGGTTATGTTTACCTAGAAATTATGTCATTTGGAACTAATACCGGCAATGAATGCATTAAGTATCTAGATGAATACAAAGATGAGAACAAGATTATTATTGATCTTAGAAATAATACTGGTGGTTATGAAAAGGCAGTTCAAGAAGTTGCTGGCGTTTTCCTTGGCAAAGATAAGGTAGTTATGCATAAGGTATATAGTAAAACCAACATCGATACTGACTATACTATTTCTAATGCTTACTATGATAACTTTAAGGATATTGTCATTCTTACAAACGGTAGTACAGCTAGTGCTGCTGAGGTTCTTACTATTTGTCTTAAGGAACAACATGATAATGTGACTATCGTTGGTAAGACTACTTATGGTAAAGGCGTTATGCAGACAAGTTATAGTTTAAGTGATGGCAGTGCTATTAAGGTTACCACTGCTTATTGGACTAGTCCAAATGAAGTTTCAATTAATAAAACTGGTATTAATCCTGATGTAGAAGTTGATCAACATCCTATTATGTCTGAGACTATCTATACTTTTGAAGAAGATGACTCTTATACATATGACAGCGTTTCAAATTACGTGTTAATAATGCAAGAATCTCTTGATTATCTAGGATATGATGTTGATAGAACTGATGGCTATTTTTCTAAACAAACTGAGAACGCTTTAAATAAGTTTAAGGCTGACCATAACTTGGATGAAGATGGTGTTCTTGATTATAAGACTTATAATGAGATTTATTCTGTGGTAGCTAGTACTAATACTAGTGATACTTCTAAGGATAATCAATTAATGAAAGCTGTGGAGATTATAAATGGCTAAAGATAATGTATTGTCTTTGTTGACACCAAAGGCATCACTGATTTATTTAAATGATAATGTGACAATTAGACAGGCTCTAGAGAAGATGAGAGTTCATCGTTATACAGCTATTCCAATTGTTAATCACGAAGATGGAACTTATGTTGGTTCCATTGCGGAAGGTGATCTTCTTTATAACTTAATTAAAGAAGAAAGTGTTTCAGTAAAGGAACTTGAAGATAAAAGCGTAATTAGTATTATTAGACCTAGATTTATGCCAGCCATGAAAGCTGATACTTCAATGAAGGAACTAGTTGATTTAATTACTATTCAAAACTATGTGCCTATTGTGGATGATAGAGGAATCCTTATGGGTATTGTCACAAGAAAATCAGCTATGAAGTTTCTTATTTCTAAGATTGAGGGGCAAGATGATTAGCAATTTATTGGCATCTAGTTTAATTTACAATAAAATACAAAAATGATATATTTTAAGTGTATTAAATGAAGGCGACTTCAAATAATATAAAAAGTTGGAATACCCTTGCCATAGTAGGGAGTTAAAAAAGTTGGAATACCCTTGCCATAGTAGGGAGTTAAAAAAGTTGGAATACCCTT
>CAVDDT010000035.1:0-46325 GCA_963607765.1 Paratractidigestivibacter sp.
GGCAAATAGGCAAAAATAATTGCCAGCAATATCGCAGGAAGCATATTGGCTACACTTATCTTCTTGCCCCAAATCAAATTTATGCCAATGCAAAAGATTAATGTTGAACCAATAAGCGAAACATAAGAAATTGCCAAATCTGTCATTATTGGTGAAACAACTTTCGCAAGAAGAGTGATTGCTCCCTCAAAAACAAAAACAGGAAGCGCTGAAAAGATGGTTCCTTTCCCTAGGGAAGAAGACATAATAGCGATAATTATAAAATCTAGTACAGCTTTCACAAAAAGTGTTGAATGATCATTGGCGATGCCATCTTGAATAGCTCCAACAATGACCATAGCACCAATAGATACTGTTAAAGAAGCTGTAACAAAACCATTCACAAATTCATTATCTGAACCATTGCCAGTTTTCTTTTTTAGCCATTCGCCAAAATTGTTAAAGCCTTTTTCGATGCCAATAAGTTCGCCAATTATCGTTCCTAAGGCAAGGCATAATACTATAAGCATTGATTTTCCACTACTTAAAGAATTATCACTTATTTTAAGCATTCCTTCCATTGCCCCGGCAATGCCAATAAATAACACACTAACACCACAAGCATTATTTAATGATTTTTGTTGCTCAGCTTTAAAGGCCTTGCCAACAAACAAGCCAAGTATGCCACCAGCTACAATGCTTAAACTATTTACAATCGTTCCAAGCCCCATCATAAGCCTAATATTCTAATGTTTCTCTAGCATCATAGCCTTCTTCTTTAAAAGAAGAAAACAAAACATCCATTTTAATTGGTGTGATACATATTAGATGCATAGGATGATTGTTTTCTAAAAGTTTCTCTAAAGCAGCAACCGGAATCTTTTTATATTCTGCAGCCTTTAGATATTCATCTGACATATTTTCTACAATTTTAGCTGTACCGGTTACTTGAACACTTTTTAAATCTTTAAATCCAGGTTTTTTATCAAAAACAGCTAATGAAACATTCTTATTATTCTCAAGCCCAACAAACTTTTCTCCACCTTCAGTAAAAATATAAAATTTTTCATCAAAGAAACTATACTCAAGTGGCGTGCAACGAACATAATCACCAAATCCAGTAGCTAGAGCGCATACTGAATTATTTGATAAATATTCTTCCACTTTCATTTTAAGTTCGTCTTTTGGCATAGTCTTAACTTCTTTATTTTTCCAAAAATTCGAAGCTTCCTTATATTCTTCTTTATTCATCAAAATACCTCTTTTAAATATATCAACAATTTTAAACCAAATAAAAAACATTCTAGCAAAAAATACTAAAATGTTTTCTTAAATTTAATAAAGCTTTGCGCCAGCTGGAATATGGTTGTCAACCATCAATAGATGAAGCTTCTCACTGCCTTCTTCATGATGCACAGCGCTTATAAGCATTCCACAAGAATCAATGCCCATCATAGCTCTAGGTGGAAGATTAACGATTGCGATGCAAGTCTTGCCTACAAGCTCGCTTGGTTCATAATATTCATGAATTCCTGAAAGAATAATTCTATCTTCTCCTGTTCCATCGTCTAATGTGAACTTTAATAGCTTCTTAGATTTTTCAACAGCTTCACACTTTTTAACTTTAACAGCTCTAAAGTCTGACTTAGAGAATGTTTCAAAATCAACATAATCTTTAAATAATGGTTCAATTTCTACCTTAGAAAAATCAATCACTTCGTCAGTATCATCAGATTTAACAGTTAACTTTTTATTATTTTCTCCTCTTTCTTTCATTGTAGGGAATAGGATTACATCTCTAATAGACTCAGATTCAGAGAACAACATAACCATTCTATCGATACCATAGCCAATACCGCCTGCAGGAGGCATGCCATACTCAAGAGCTTCAATAAAGTCCATATCGATATCATTAGCTTCATCATCACCAAGCTCTTTGGCTTTTAATTGATCCTCAAATCTCTTTAATTGATCAATTGGATCATTTAATTCAGTATATGCATTAGCACACTCATGTCCAGAAATAAATAATTCAAATCTATCAACAAATCTAGGATCATCCTCGTTAGCTCTAGTTAAAGGAGAAATCTCAATTGGATGTCCATATAAGAAAGTTGGCTCAATAAGTGTTTCTTCAACATATTTTTCAAAGAACGCATTAATAATATGGCCTACAGTAAAATGCTTCTCTACCTCAATATCATGCTGTCTAGCAAGTTCACTAGCTTCTTCTAAAGTCATTTGTTTCTTAAAATCAATACCAGTCTTTTCTTTAATGGCATCAGTCATAGAAATACGCTTCCAATCACCATCTAAACTAATTTCATGACCAAGATAATTGAATGTTCTCTTATGACATACTGTATCAGCAATATATTTATACATGCTTTCAGTAAGTTCCATCATACCTTCTAGATTAGAATATGCTTCATATAATTCCATTAGTGTAAATTCAGGATTATGTTGAGGGTCCATGCCTTCATTTCTAAATGTTCTACCGATTTCATATACCTTCTCCATGCCACCAACAAGAAGTCTCTTTAAATTAAGCTCTAGGGCAATTCTTAGATACATATCAAGGTTTTGAGTGTTATGGTGTGTGACAAATGGTCTAGCACTAGCTCCTGTTAAAAGAGTTGTTAATACTGGGGTTTCAACTTCAACAAATTCCCTGCCACCCAAGAAAGCTCTGATAGCGTTTAAGATTTGTGGGCGCATAAACGCAACCTTCTTAGAATCTTCATTCATGATTAAATCAAGATATCTTCTTCTATATCTTTCTTCAACATCAGTTAAACCATGGAACTTCTCAGGGAATGGATTTAACGCTTTAGTTAAATGTGTATACTCAAGCACATACACTGATAGTTCACCATTAGGATTTTGTTCAGTAGGATTTGTACGATAAACATTACCCTTAACGCCAACAATATCACCAACATCACTAGCCTTAACTAATTCGTATGGTTCTTCACCTAAATCATTTTTATTAATAACAAGTTGGATATATCCATATCTATCTTGAATGTGCATAAAACACATTTTGCCCATTCTTCTTTTAGACATGATTCTTCCAGCGATTGAAACATTAACTTTATTATTTTCCAATTCTTCTTTAGATAAACTAGAATACTTTTCTTTAATGCTTTGGCTATTTGCATCTCTATTATATGCATTGCCAAACGGATTAATTCCCTTTGCCTTTAAATCATCAAGCTTTTTTCTTCTAGCTAATTGTTGATCATTAAACTTTCTTTCCATAGTTCCTCCTAAAAATAAAAAAGGCAGCACAAGGGCGCAAACGCGCGGTACCACCTTAGTTTTTAACTTTGTGCTTTTAACGCAAGCCTACGATTCGCTCCAAGTCCTTATTCATCTACCTCTTCTAGCCTTTTCACCACCAGACATTCTCTTTAAGAAGTTTTAATAGACTACTCTTCTTTTCATCACGATTAACATCAATATTCTATCACTAATTATTGGGGAATTGAAAATTCTGTATTAATTAGTGGGCCTTTTAAAGGATGCGGTACATATTCTTTCTCAAGATAGCGAACCTCATCATCATTTAATTCAATATCAAGAGAAGCGATCGCATCATCAATATATTTTTCTTTAGTAGCTCCAATAATTGGCGCATCAATCTTTTTAGCATATTCCCACGCCATGGCAATTTGTGACATTGAACAATTCTTTTTAATAGATAATTCTTTAACACGTTTAACAATCTTCATATCATTATCACGTGTCGTGTTATAACGTCTATCAGCTACATTGTCATTAGCACTTCTTAAACTATCACCATCCCATTTATCTCTTGTAAGATGTCCTGCAGCTAGTGGAGAATAAGGAATTAAGGAAACATCCATTTGTTTACAAATTGGAATCATTTCTCTTTCATCTTCTCTATACAGCAAATTATAGTGATTTTCCATTACTTCAAGTCTTGCCCAATTGTGCTCCTTAGCCAACATTTGAAAATTATAAAATTGATAGCCAAACATGCTACTAGCTCCTAAAGCTCTAACTTTGCCCTTTTCAACAAGGCTGTTCAATGTTTCCATTGTTTCTTCAATTGGTGTTGTATAGTCAAATCTATGCATAATATATAAATCAACATAATCAGTGCCAAGACGAGAAAGCGTGCCATCTATTTCTTTTAAAATTGCTTCTTTTGACAAAGCTCCTTTGTTGTAGAAAACCTTTGAAGCAATAACAACATCCTCTCTTTTTACGCCTAGCCTTCTTAAAGCATTACCTAGATATTCCTCACTTGTGCCATATGAATATTGATTAGCTGTATCAAAGAAATTTATTCCGCAATCAATCGCATGGCCAATGATTTTGGTTGTATCATCTTCATTTAATGCCCAATCATACATCGTTCCTTCTTTACCAAAGCTCATACATCCAAGGCAAACTTTAGATACTTTAATATCAGTCTTCCCTAAATTGGTATATTTCATTCTATTGTCCCCTTTTATCAAGAATGTTATATATCATAATGCCCGCTGCCACAGAAGCGTTTAATGAATTAATCTTACCAAACATTGGCATCTTAACTATAAAATCGCATTCTTGTTTAACAAGCCTGCTCATGCCATCACCTTCAGAGCCAATAATAAGCGCAACATTCATGTTGTAGTCTATTTTATTATAGAAATCCTTGCCATCGCCTGCAGTCCCAACAATCCAATAGCCATTTTCCTTTAAAGTCTTAATGGTATTAACAAGATTAGTCACCTCACCTACTTTTACATATTCCAAAGCACCACAGGCAACCTTGGCGACGGTATCATTTAAATGAACACTATTATGTTTTTTATAGATAAGTCCATCTACTCCAGCACATTCACATGTCCTAATAATTGCGCCTAAGTTATGTGGGTCTTTTAATCCATCAAGAAGTACGATTAAACCGTTTTCTTTTTTAAGCATTGATTCAACACTGCTTAATTTGTATTCTTCAACATACGCCAAGCATCCTTGGTGGTTACCACTTTTACTTAATGAATCTAACTTGTTTCGATCAACAATTTGATACTTAATGTGTTTCTTTTGCAGTTCTTTGATAAATTGACTGTCTCTAAGCACAAAAGCTTCACTAATCCTGCCCGCATTTAAAGCTTCTATAAAGCTATTCTTTCCATATACTATTTCGCTCATGATTGCTCCTTTAAACATTATTATTTTAGCAAATTATTAAGCTTTTATAAAAGACGGTTATAATATGATAAATAGTTAAAGGAGTTGTAAATGATTTATACTGTTACTTTTAATCCTTCTCTTGATTATATTGCAAGCTGTGATGACTTTGTTTTGGGAAAAACAAACAGAACCAGCAAAGAGATAATGCTTCCAGGTGGCAAGGGAATTAATGTTTCAATTGTTTTAAGAAATCTTGGTATTGAAAATACTGCGCTTGGCTTTCTAGCTGGATTTACAGGCGATGAAATAAAGCGTTTGATAGAAAAAGATGGCATCAAAAATGAAATGATTTTTGTGGAAAACGGTTTTTCAAGGATCAATGTAAAGCTTAGATCCAATGAAGAAAGTGAACTCAATGGTATGGGACCTTTGATTGATAAAAAATCTATTGAAAAATTATTTAATAAATTTGATGAAATAAAGAATGGAGATACTTTAGTTTTGGCCGGTTCTATCCCAAGCTGTATGAGTCAAACGATGTACAGCGATATTTTAGAATATCTTAATGGCAAAAATATTAATGTAGTTGTTGATGCGACAAAGGATTTGTTGTTGAATGTTTTATCTTATAAGCCATTTTTAATTAAGCCAAATAATCATGAATTGGGTGAACTATTTAATATAGATATCTCTAGCAAAGAAGATGCGATTACTTATGCAAAAAAGCTTCAAGAAAAAGGTGCTCGAAATGTTTTAGTTTCAATGGCTAAAGACGGAGCTATTCTTGTTGATGAAAATGGTGAAGTTTACAAAGGTGAAGCACCTAATGGAAAGGTTAAAAATTCAGTAGGCGCTGGGGATTCTATGGTGGCTGGTTTCTTATACGGCTATCATAAATTTAATTCTTATAATGAGGCTTTTAAGTATGGAGTAGCGTGTGGAAGCGCAAGTGCTTTTTCAGAAAATCTCGCTACATTTAGTGAAATTGAAAACCTTTATAAATCTTTATAAATTGGTGTATTTTAAAAGGAGCGGTTAAGTTACCACTCCTTTGTTTTAATTTATCTTTTGACCTTTGCTTACTTTGCCTGTAGCGGTAAAGCTATATTCTTTCCCCGCAACTGGTTCGGTAACGATCAACATTGTTGTGACTGGATTAGTTTTCTTTAATTTGTCTAGGTCAACTTTAACTACCGTTTCGCCAGCCTTAACCACATCATCTTGTTTCTTTAAAACAGTAAAGCCATCGCCATTTAAATTAACAGTATCTATGCCGATATGAACTAAATAGCCTGTTCCATCTTCTCCTCTAACGCCAAAAGCATGGCTTGTTGGGAATAGCGCTTCTATCTTGCCACTAACTGGGCTTACAATTTCGCCATTGCTTGGCTCAATCGCAAATGTTTTCCCCATCATTTGTTCAGCAAACATCTTATCACTAAGACTTTTCACATCAACAACTTCACCATCGCATACCGCAACAATATCATTGTTACTGTTGCTTTTAAACAATTTATCAAATAAGCCCATTTTTTCTCTCCTTTACTTATCGAAATTAATCTTAAACATTTCTTCAAAGAATTCTTCTAGTCTGACTTTGTTGGTTAAATAAAGATAGCCGACTATTGCCTCTAGTCCACTTGCACATTTATATGATGCCAAATCACCATTTTTAGGAATATGTGTGATGTGATTTCTTCCTCTTCTATAAGCTTCCAATTCATCTTCTTTAAAGAAATTATTATTAGATAATTCATTGAAAACTTTCATTTGACCATTTGCACAATTTAATTTATTGCACAATTGTTGAAGCGTTTTTGATGATTGATATTTATGTGTAACAAAGTATTCACGAACTTTTAAAGTATATACCGCATCACCAATAAAGCTTAATGAATTGGAACTAACTTCTTTGATATCCATTAAAGTATTCCTTTTTCAATTAAAATTGCACGATACAGATCAGCCTTTTCAAAATCTTTGTCTTTCTTAGCTTGATTCCACTTATTATATAGTTCTATATCTTCGCTAGATAGATTAATATTTGGGTAAATTATGCCAAGAACATCTAAGCATTTTTCCAAACATTTAACATCTTTTGATAATAAATCGTAGTTAATTTCTTTTTCTCTAAGTTTTTGGTTTAAACTCTTAACTATCTCAAATATTACTGCATATGCATTTGGAGTGTTTAAATCATCTTCCATAGCTTGAATAAATTTGTTGTAAAGTTCCTCATTATATTCATCGTTTAGCGAATGTTTTGCCACTTGTAACTTAATTAGTGCTTGCTTTAAAGGTGTCAAAACTTTATTCAACTCTACTTTGCTGCTTTCGATTATTTCATCACTGACATTTACATCATCCCTATAATGGGTGCCAAGCAAGAACCATCTTAAAACCATTGGATCTACTTTACTTAGGATATCTTTTGCTGTAATAAAATTGCCAAGTGATTTTGACATTTTTACTCCATTAATATCTATCATGCCTGAGTGCATCCAATAATGTGCTAGTTCAGAATTGTTTACAGCAATGGATTGTGCTCTTTCGTTTTCATGATGAGGGAATCTTAAATCTTTTCCGCCACCATGGATGTCGATTACTGGCCCAAGTTCTTTATTAATCATAACAACACATTCTGTGTGCCATCCAGGTCTGCCAAGAGAATAGCGAGTTTGCCATTTAATGCCTGTATCTGTTTTTTTCCATAGGGCAAAGTCTAATGGTGACTCTTTTTGATCGTTTTCTTCTATTCTTGCGCCAACTTGTAAGTCATCAATATTTTGATTAGATAAAGAGCCATAGTCTTTAACTGAGCTTGTTCTAAAGTAAACATCGCCATCTTTTACATATGCGCTTTTATTGTCAACCATCTTGTCAATGAAGCTAATTATTTCTTCCATTGTTTCTGTAACTCTAGGTGTTTTGTATAAATCAGCAGCATTTAGCTTATGTCTAATGTCATTATAGGCAGCTATCATTTTATCAGTAAGTTCTTTTTCACTTATTCCTAGTTCGCTACTTCTTTTAATGATTTTGTCATCAACATCGGTGTAATTAGAAACATATTTTACACTGTAACCCAATGCTTCAAATGTTCTTCTTAATGTGTCAAAAACAACAACCGGTCTAACATTTCCAATATGAACATTATCGTATACAGTTGGTCCACATACATACATTTTTACTTCATTTGGTGTGATTGGGACAAATTCTTCTTTTTTTAATGTTTTCGTATTATATAGTTTCATTTTTAGCTCCTTAAATAAAATTGGTATATCGTGTCTTCAATTTTGATGAATTCTTTCATGTCGTTTGATTTAATATAATCATCTTTTGAAAGTTCTCCAGATTTTATCATTTCAACTAGTGTTTCATCACTAACTCTTTCTTTCCTATTCTTTATTTTCCACATCTTGTTCATTTTGTTCACCGCTTGGAGTATCGTCTTTTCTAATTTGACAATATTCATATGTCACATTAGCTTTACTAAGTTCACTCTTTGAATATCTTTGGCCGCTAGATATGCCATTAACATTTAGTATTATTCTACTATTGTCTTCACATTCTTGGCCAACATCAACACCGGTATAATTTGTTACACCAATTGATTGTAAGTATGTTTCAAGTTCTGTAACATTCATGTTTGAATAGTCAAAATTTACATCAATATATTCTTCTACAGTTTGATCATTTGATTTTTGATATGTAAAGGTCACCGAAAGTGTTTTTGAATTAGCGTAATTTACTTCATCGCCTAATGTGGTGATTAATACTTCATAGCTTTCGCCATCATTGAGGTTTTCACTTTCAAATACCACAGTTTGATTAGAGCTAACGCGATATGTATGGGCAATGCTGTCATCATCAATATTCAACGTAACTTCATATCCCGATGCGTTTGTTACTTTGTCAAATGATACACTGACGGATTTATTTCCACTTTCATCAAATGCAAATCTAACTCCAGCAACTTGTGCTAACGTTGTGAGCCTTTCTTCGTTTTTTTCAAATTGAAGATAGTCATTTTTTCCAACGCCTTTTATGTTTTCTCCATCGTAGGCTATCAAATATTCATCAGCTGCTGATATCGCAATAATATTAGTCCAAGTAGAAACTTCTTTTTTTGTTTGTTCATCTTCGCAATCAATGTAAACAGTGCCATCTTTTTTAAGAGCAGCAATAAATTCATCGCCACACGCCACATCAATAACATCACGCCACTTATAGATATCTAAAAAATTCTTTTTTGCAGCAAAGTATTCGACGGTATTTGATTCGGTAAGTAACACAAGATTGTCGCTGCTTGCGTCAATATCTAAGATGTTCTCATAATTTTTCATTTGGCTTTGGCCAGTAAAGTATCCAGAACAATATAGTTTTCCACTTTCTAAAAGCAAAACTGTAGCGTTTTTAAAGGCATATACTTTTTTAACGTCATTTTCGTCATTAACATCGCATTGACCGCTTGAATTGTCACCAACCGCGTATACTCTTCCTTTAACGTCAAGGCCTACCACATGGTTATCTCCACTTGCTACATCGATGATATCTTTCCATTTTTCGATTTCTTGACTATATTTTTGGTTTAGCCCTATTGAAGTTACTGTTCCATCGCTATTCAATATAATCGTATAGTTGCTTCCTTCGACCACCTTAATCGCATCGCTTGATGGTAAGCTTGATAATTGGCCATTTGAGTTATCGCCAGTTCCTTTTACAGCTCCTTTATCATCAATATAGACAACACTTGTATCGCTTACTGATAGTCTATTTATATTTTCAAGAGTTCTGTTATATGTTGGGGTGTTTTTGTCTTTTAAAGCAAACGGAATAATGCACAGCATCAAAAGCATGATTCCAATAATAACCAAATAGTATTTTTTGAAAAGTCTACCAACCTTTGAATTAAATGATTCGTTTGGCAAAAAATAATTTAAATTTATTTCTTCAGTTTTAGATAGGTCTATTTTATGCAAAGTAACTTCTTCATTATTTTTAAAGATTTCAATAACATTGATTCGATATAGTGAAGCTAGCTTTTTGCATTTAGCATAGTCAGGTACAGCTCTACCATTTTCATACGCCATATATTCAACAACATCTACGCCTAAAGTTTCAGCAATAAATGATTGCGAATAATTATAGTGTTTGCGTAGTTTTAGTAATTTATTTGGCAAATAATTCATCTTCATTATTATATACAAGTTGCATGAATTGATAAAATTGATTATCAAATGGTTGTTCGAGCCTTTCGGGCGTTTACTTCTTTTAGATTTTGCAAGCAGTATTTCGTGTTCGAATTCCGTACCTTTTTATAGCTCAGCAACAAAAAAACACTCCTTAATCAGAGTGTCTAGAATGTAAAGTGGTGATCCCCTAGGGATTCGAACCCTAGACCCTCTGATTAAGAGTCAGATGCTCTACCAGCTGAGCTAGGGGATCAGTTTTTTATTTGGTGATAGGTACGGGATTCGAACCCGTGAATGCTGCCGTGAAAGGGCAGTGTGTTAAGCCGCTTCACCAACCTACCAAATGGCGCCCGAAACAGGACTCGAACCTGTGACCTGCCGGTTAACAGCCGGACGCTCTACCGACTGAGCTATTCGGGCGTTGCTTAATTATATTAGCACAAAACTATACACATGACAATAAAAAAATCAAAAAATATTAAATTTTTTAAAATTTTCAATTTTTTAAAAAATTGTGTAGGAATTTTCGATTTTTTTCGTAATAAGGATAGTGAGAGGAAAAATAAAAATGAACAGATCTTATACTTACCCACTATTACCACACGCCAAACAAAAAGCTTGCATACAAAACATACTTAATTGCGTATGTCTTTTACACAATTACTATGTTGCTGATTTACTGGATAAAAAAATAAACACAAAATCTTCTAAAATAGTTTTCGACAAATACGTTAACATTCATCCAGAACTTAAAAGATGCGATCCATCTGCTTTATTTTATGAAATATTCCATATGCTTGATAACGGTTCTTGTAATCGAATCATCACATACAAATCAAAATACACTACTAGTTATTTTACTAAATACAAGCAAGAAACCCCTATAACTAAATCTTATGTATATTTACCTACCGTAGGGCATGTAAGATATAAAAACACAAGACAATTGCCTAATAACGCAATCTTAAAAAGTTTTACCATAAAGCAAAACTTTGATGATAAATACTTTATATCAATCGCATTCGAAGTCAAAGATAAAATATCAAATATCTCTTTAGATATTAGTAACTCTATCGGCTTGGATTACTCTTCACCATGTTTTATTGTTGACAGTAACGGAATTAGGCTTGAAGCACCCCATTATTTTAAACGAGCAAGAGACGATATTAAAAAACAACGTTTAAAACTTAGAAAATATCCAAAAGATAGTAAAAGGTACGCTAAGGAGATGATCAAACTTATTAAGATGCATAAAAAAGTAGCTAACAAAAGGAACAATTTTCTTCACCACCTTTCAAAAGAATATGCGAAAAAATATGATTACATCTTTGTAGAGGATTTAAATCTTGATGAGATTTCAAGAAAGAAAAATCTTGGTATAGCAACACACGATAATGCTTATTATGAATTTTTAAAATATTTAGGCTATAAAGCCAAAGATAACAATCATAAATTAATTAAAGTCAATAGATATTTTCCATCAACAAAAAAATGCCATAATTGTGGCTATATTAATAGAAATTTAACTTTAAAAGATAGAATATGGGAATGTCCTAATTGTCATATGATTCATGATAGAGACTATAATAGTGCTTTAAATATTAAATATGAAGGAATTTCTATAGTTTGCGGAAAACCGATGGCTGATCGGTGTGCCTTGTAGCACGAAGCTTTTTATAAGCAAGGCCAGGGTTCGAACGGGAGAGTGCGCACTCTCCTTTTCTTCACCTTGGCCTTATTTTAATCTATAGAAATAATTTTTACTAATAGTTTAGACATTAATTTCATTTCATCTATATTAACATATTCAAATTTTCCATGGCAATTTCTATCACCTGTTCCCAAATTTGGGCACAACAAACCTTTATATGTAAGCATAGCTCCATCAGTACCACCTCTTATGGCTGTTGATGTTGGCTCAATGCCTAGTTCTTTCATTTTGGCTTTTACATCGTCAATGATATCCATTCTTTCAAGAATGTATTCTTTCATGTTTTGATATGTATCGGAAATTTTGACTTTTACAGTTCCTTCTTTATATTTTCTATTTAAAAAATCAGCGGCATTTCTAAAGTCTTGTTTCTGTTTTTCTAACAATTTTTTATCATGGTTTCTTATGATATACTCCATCTTTGTTTTTTCACAATCACCGTTTATACCACATAAATGATTAAATCCTTCATAGCCTTCTGTATACATAGGACTATCAAATGCCGGCAGCAAAGATTGAAACTCCATAGCAACCAATTGAGAATTTATCATTTTCCCTTTCGCACTACCAGGATGAATAGAAAGTCCTTGGATTTCCACAAGTGCGCTCGCTGCATTAAAGTTTTCATACTCTATGTCACAGGCATCCCCACCATCTACTGTATATGCATAATCCGCATCAAAGTAATCAACATCGAAATTTTCAGTGCCTCTACCAATTTCTTCATCCGGTGTAAATGCAATTTTAATGTCCGAATGTTTTATACTAGGATTGTTTTTAAGCGTTTCTAGCATATCCATAATTATAGCGATACCAGCTTTATCATCACCGCCAAGCAAGCTTTTTCCATCAGTTACAATAATATCTGCTCCTTTATCTTTTAATAGGCAAGGAAAATCATTTGTTTTCATAACGATGTTTAATTCTTTGTTTAATACAATATCTTTTCCATCATACTTCTCAATTATTCTAGGATCGACATTTAAATCAGACATATCGGGCGAAGTATCCATGTGTGCTATAAATCCTATAGTATCCTTTTTTGCCTCTACATTGCCTTTTAAATAGCCATAGACAACACCCTCATCACTTAGCTTTGTGTCTAACCCTAGTTCTTCTAATTGTTTTTTAAGTAGTTTTGCCAATACCCATTGTTTGTCACTACTTGGAAAAGCAGTTGAACAAGGATCTGACATTGTAGGTATTTTTGCGTATTCAATAAATCTATCAACAATATTCATGTTATTACTCCAATTCTTCTAGTTCTTTTTTATAATCTTCATTTTTCTCTATATTTGTTCCATTTATAAGCATTTTTACATGCTTAAGCAAGATTTCAACTATTTTAAATTTTGTTTTAGTTTCGCCATATTTACTCTTTAGTCGATTATAAACATTTCTTACATAATCAACATTTTTTATTTGTTTTTCAACGCCAATAATTAAAGCAGATTGAATTAAATCGATTGTATTCAAAAAATCTTCATCTTCTTCTGCACCAAATAGGTTATATGCATCTTTTAAAAAATCATACAATTCTTCATCATCCAAATATTCAGTTAAATCAATGTTGTCGATGTCCATTTCTTGATTTTGCATGTGTAAGTCTTCAATAAAATCATAAATATCTTCAACTACTCTTTTTCTAAAATAGTTATCTTCTTGTTTATAATCGTATTTATCAAAATCACCATATGTTTCGATTGGTAAATTATATGGAAACAAGTATTCTTCTTCCAAATAATCTTCTCTACTGTTTGGATCAATTTCTCCATTTAAATATGCTAAAAAAGTGTTTTTGGAATTTTCAAAAATCCCTTCCCCTTTTCCATCGATTATATAAGCAAACTCATTCCCTTTTTTCTCAATTATTGAAGTTTCAACGGTGCAATCAAATACCCACATTTGTTCGAAGTCATAAGTAAATTCAAAATTACCATCTAAATCTGCAAAAATTGAATCTGATAACAAAAAGTTCCGATGATAATCATTGTGATTTTTTTCTAGCGTGTAGTCATTGCTTAATGTGCGGATCATAAAATCTTCATCATACGAAGCATACAATGATGATAGAAAAACACACCCTAGTTCCAATAAACTTATATCATTTCTTACCAAAAATACTCGATATAATCTACCTTTTGGTTCTCTTAATTCTATTTTTACTTTTCTATATAGCATATAAATATAATAGTTTAAAATTTGCCCATTATAAAAGCTCCTTTCTATAGGAGCTTTTTGAAATATTATACTAATTCAACAGTTGCCATTGGGGCATTATCACCGCGTCTAATACTTGTCTTAGTTACGCGAGTATAGCCACCTTTTCTATCAGCATATTTAGGTGCAACTTCATCAAATAATACTTGAACAGCAGTCTTGCCATCCTTAGTAGTAACATTGCTAAGTTCGTTAGCAGCATGTCTTCTACTAGCTAAATCATTCTTCTTAGCAATTGTGATTAAACCATCAACAACGCTCTTAAGTTCTTTAGCCTTACCTTCAGTAGTTTCAATCTTACCTCTTAAAATTACTTCAGTAGCCATATTTCTAAGTACTGCTTTACGATGTTCGGCGGTACGGCCTAATTTACGATTATGCATGACTTTCCTCCTTACTCAAAGTGCTTGAAATGTAAGCCTAAGTCCTCAATTTTTTCTTTAACTTCCTTAAGTGACTTCTTGCCTAAATTTCTAACGTGAGCCATTTCATCTTCTGTCTTTAAAGTTAATTCTTCAACAGTTGAGATTCCAGCTCTTTTTAAACAGTTATATGATCTAACGGTTAAATCTAAATCTTCAATAGACATATTTACTGTCTTAGCGTTATTTTCGTGAGCTTTCTCTTCCATAACGCTTTCAGACTCTTTAACTTTTTGATCAACTTCAGTTAGTAATTCTAAATGAGAGATAAGAATCTTGCTAGCTAATGCGATTGACTCTTGAGGATTAATAGAACCATCAGTCCATACTTCAACAGTTAATTCATCATATTTAGCGCTTTGACCAACACGTGTTGGTTCTACCTCAAAGTTAGCTTTTACAACTGGTGTATAAATAGCATCAGTATAAATTGTGCCAATGCCTTGTGATGAACCTTGATATAATTGCTTATTTTCATCAGCAGATACATAGCCTCTACCTTTTCTAGCAATTAGTTCCATATCTAGTACACCGCCTTCTTCAACGTGAGCGATAACTAAATCAGGATTTAATACTTCAACACCACCAGGTACAATAATATCCTTACCAGTTACTGTGCAAGGACCTTTAGCACTGATTCTCAAAGTATAATTGTCATCATCCATAACATCAAGAATTAAAGACTTGATGTTTAAGATAATCATTGTAACGTCTTCTTTAACACCTTTAATTGATGAGAATTCATGATAAATTCCATCAAGCTTGATTGAATATACTGCACCACCTGGTAATGAAGAAAGCATAACTCTTCTTAATGCATTACCTAGTGTAGTACCAAAGCCTCTCTCTAAAGGTGAAATTACAAATTTACCATAATGTTTATCTTCAACATATTCAGAAATTTTAAATTTAGGACGTTCAAATTTTTGCATATGTTACCTCCTATTAACCTCTAGGTTTCTTTGGTGGACGACATCCATTATGTGGAACAGGTGTAACGTCACTAATAGCTGTAATTTCTAGACCTGCAGTAGCTAGTGCTCTAACAGCAGCTTCTCTACCTGGGCCTGGTCCTTTAACTTCTACTTGAACCTTGCGCATGCCATGATCCATAGCGCTCTTTCCAGCTGCTTCTGAAACAAGTTGAGCAGCATAAGGTGTAGACTTACGAGAACCCTTATAGCCTAATGCACCAGCACTAGACCAAGATACAACGTTACCAGCTTCATCAGTAATCGTTACAATTGTGTTATTAAATGTTGAGTGAACGTGTGCGATACCGCTAGCCACATTCTTCTTAACACGTTTCTTACGAACTGTTTTTTGTGCCATAACTTTACCTCCTACTTCTTCTTGTTAGCTACTGTACGACGAGGTCCCTTACGTGTACGAGCATTTGTTTTTGTTCTTTGACCTCTACAAGGTAGACCTTTTCTATGTCTCATACCTCTATAACAAGCAACTTCCATAAGTCTCTTGATATCAAGTTGAGTATCTCTTCTTAAGTCACCTTCAAGTTTGTAGCTATCTAAAGCTTTACGAATAGCATTTAATTGGTCATCAGTTAAATCCTTAACGCGGATATCTTCACTGATGCCGTTTTCAGCTAATACTTTCTTAGCAGTTGGTAATCCAACACCATAGATATATGTTAATGATACAACTACGCGCTTATCATTAGGAATATCTACACCAGCAATACGAGCCATTTAATTTCCTCCCTTTTTAACCTTGTCTTTGTTTGTGTTTAGGGTTTTCACAGATAACCATAACGCGACCTTTACGCTTAATTACACGGCACTTGTCGCAAATAGGTTTTACAGATGGTCTTACTTTCATCTAATTTCCCTCCTAGACTACTTATGTCTAAATGTAATACGCCCACGTGTTAAATCATAAGGTGAAATTTCTACGGTCACTCTATCACCTGGTAAAATGCGGATGTAATGCATGCGGATTTTACCAGAAACGTGAGCCAGGATTTCGTGTCCATTCTCTAGTTTCACCTTGAACTTTGCATTTGGTAAGGTATCAGTTACCAAACCATCAATTTCAATAACATCTTGCTTAGCCAAATACTAGTCCTCCTTAGTCAAGATTTTATAACCATCTTTTGTAATAGCGATACTATGTTCATAATGAGCAGACATACTTCTCTCTTTATTAACAACAGCCCAGCCATCACTAAGGGTTATACAATGAGGTTTTCCTTCAAACACCATTGGCTCTACCGCGATACACATTCCAGGCTTTAAAAGCTCTAATGTATGAGGTCTACCAACATTTGGCACATAAGGATCCTCGTGTACACTTTTTCCTATGCCATGTCCTGTATATTCAATTGGAGTTGAATATCCATATGACTCAACATAAGTCTGTACAGCGTTAGCAATATCACCAACGCGATTTCCTGGTTTTGCTTGTTCTAAGCCTTTGTATAATGCATCTTCAGTGACTCTCATTAAATCTAGAGTACTTTGTTTGACATTACCAACAGCATAAGTCCAACCGCTGTCTCCATGATACCCTTTATAGCAAGCACCAACATCAACGGTGATAATATCGCCGTCTTTTAGAACGCAACTATGACTAGGTATACCGTGTACAAGTATTTCGTTTACTGAAGTACATACAGCACCAGGGAAGCCATAGAGACCTTTAAAAGAAGGAGTAGCTCCGTTTTCTCTAATAACTTCCTCACATATTTTATCAATTTGTGCGGTAGAAATTCCAGGCCTAATTACTTCTTTTAACTTTTTATGAACAAGGGCAACAATTGTGCCAGCTTTATCCATAAGTTCAATCTCTCTGGAAGACTTAAGAGTAATCATTAAAGATTACCCCCAAGCCCAATTTTAATATCTGCAAAAACCTTTTCAGGATTTTGATCAGCATTAATAGTTTTAACTAAACCTTTTTCCTTATAGAATTCTATAACAGGTTCAGTTGAAGCGTAGTAAGCATCAAGTCTAGTGCTTAAAGCCTCTAGAGTGTCATCTTTTCTTTGTTCAAGAGTTCCACCACAAACATCACATACACCATCAACCTTACTAGGTTTATTTGTAATGTGATAAATTGACTTACAGTTTTTACATACTCTACGACCAGTGATTCTATTTTTTAAAACTTCATCATCTAAGTCTAAGTCAATAACTGAATCAATTTTCATTCCAAGAGAATTTAGAATTACATCCAAATCCTTAGCTTGTGCTAAAGTTCTAGGATATCCATCAAACAAGAACCCTTTTTTGATGTCATCTTTTCCAAGCCTTTCAGCAATTAAATCGTGAATAATCTCATCAGGAACAAGCATTCCCTTTTCCATATATTCAGTAACTTTAACACCTAGTTCACTTTTAGAACTAACAGCTTCTCTTAACATATCGCCAGTTGAAATATGAACGACATCATATTCACTAACAATCTTTTCTGACATTGTCCCTTTACCAGTACCAGGGGCACCAATAATTAGAAGATTCATTTACTTACCTACAAAACCTTTATATTGTTTCGTTGTTAATTGTCCTTTTAGTTCTTTGATTGTATCCATCGCAACACCAACTACAATGATGATACCTGTACCACCAAGAGCCGCTCTTTGCGATAGTCCAGTTATAATACTTACAACATAAGGAAGAAGTGCTATAAATGTTAACAATAAAGCACCAAGACAAGTAATACGATTTAAGACTTTAGAAACATATTCTTTAGTCTCACTGCCAGGTCTTACACCTGGAATATATTGTCCTTGTTTACCTAAATCTTCACTCATCTTCTGAGGATCTATAGTTAGATTTGTATAGAAGAATGTGAAGAGGATAATTAGAACAGCATAGAATAATAAGAACCATGGATTAGTAAAATCACATAGATTGCTTAAGAAATTATATGCATTAGTGTTTACCCAAGATGCAATAATTTGTGGGCCTTGAATTAAAGCACTCGCAAAAATTACTGGGATAACACTTGCACTATTTATCTTTAATGGCAAATGATTCAAATCACCCTTTGACTTATTTAAACGTTGACTGCTAGATTGTTGAATTGGAATTCTTCTTTCAGCCATTTGCATAACAACTACAAGTACGATAATTGCAATATACATTAGACAATAGATTATAAATCCAGGAATGCCTAATGAGCTTGTTGCATTTTCACCAATAAATGTTTGGTATACAAGTTTAAAATTATTTGGCATATCAGCAACGATACCAGCAAAGATAATTACTGAAACACCGTTTCCGATGCCCTTTGTAGTAATTTGGTCAGCCAACCACAACAAGAACATTGTACCAGCTGTAAAAATTACCGCAATATAAGCATAACTTACAAATCCAGGATTATCTACCATGCTATATTGGTTAGATAATAGTTGAACAATGAAGTAACCTTGGACAAGAGCTAAGACAACTCCTAGATAACGCGTAATGCGATCCATTTGTTGTCTGCCCTTTTTACCTGATTTAGCCATTTCAGTTAAAGCAGGTATAATATCCATACTTAACAACTGAATGATGATACTAGCTGTGATGTATGGTCCAACACCCAATGAGAAGATTGACATCTGCTCAATTGAACCACCACCAAGTAGTGACATCATATTTAGAATTGAGTTAGCACTTAGTGAGATGACTGTATCATTTATACCTGGAGCAGGAATTGCTGAACCAAGACGATAGATAAATAGTATTACTAAGGTAAATAGTATCTTTTTTCTAATTTCTTTATTTTTTAGGAAATCTTTAAAAATACTAATCATCTTATTTAGCCTCTACTGTTCCGCCCGCCTTTTCAATAGCTGCCTTTGCGCTAGCAGAAACTTTATCACATTTAACAGTTAATTTCTTAGTTAATGTACCATTGCCTAATACTTTAACACCATCAAATTCCTTCTTAACAAGACCAGATTCCTTTAAAATTTCAGGAGTAACTGTAGCGCCATCATCGAATTTTTCTAAATCAACAAGATTTACTACAGCATATTCTTTTCTAGTGAAGTTAGTGAAGCCTCTTTTAGGCATACGCTTATAGAATGGAGTTTGTCCACCTTCGAAACCGATAGCAACACCGCCACCAGATCTAGCGTTTTGGCCCTTGTGACCTTTGCCAGCAGTCTTGCCTTGGCCAGATCCAAGTCCTCTACCTAAACGCTTAACATCTTTACGAGCACCATCATTATATTTCATTTCATGTAAATTCATTTTAGCGCCCCCTTATCTAATTTCTTCAACTTTCTTACCACGAAGCTTAGCTACGCTGTTAACTGTCTTAAGATTCTTTAAAGCAGTAAATGTAGCTTGAACCATGTTGATAGAAGTTCTTGAACCAGTACACTTAGTAATAACATCTGAACAGCCTGCAAGTTCTAGAACATCACGAACAGCACCGCCAGCGATAATACCAGTACCTTCACTAGCTGGTTTTAGCAATACTTCACCAGCACCAAATTCACCAACGATTGGATGTGGTACAGTTCTATAGCCATTTACTAGAGGAACTCTAATAACATTCTTCTTTGCAGCTTCGCTAGCTTTTCTAATAGCATCTGGTACTTCGTTTGCTTTTCCTGTACCAAAGCCTACTCTACCTTTCTTATCTCCGATAACAACAAGAGCAGAGAAACGCATACGACGACCACCTTTTACAGTTTTAGAGATACGATTGATTTTAACTACACGCTCTTCGAATTCTTTCTTTTCTCTTTCGCGGAAGTTTCTTTTTGGTTTACGATTATCTTTTTCTGTCATATCTTTCTCCTAGAATTTAAGACCAGCTTCTCTAGCTGCATCTGCAACTGCTTGAATTCTACCATGATAGTTATAGCCACCACGATCGAATACAACAGTGTCAATATTCTTTGCTAAAGCAAGTTTAGCAATTTCGCTTCCAACGGCCTTAGCAGCTTCAATGTTGCCACCATTAGCCAACTTTAATGATTGAGATGAACAAGATACTAAAGTAACACCTTTTTCATCATCAATGATTTGACAGCTGATGTGCTTGTTTGAACGGAATACGTTCAATCTAGGACAAGAAGCTGTACCACTAATCTTAGTTCTTAAACGTGCATGTCTTCTTTGACGTTCGATATTTTTAGATCCTTTATTAATCATACATTACTCCTTTCCTACTAAGCAGCTGTCTTACCTTCTTTACGAAGAATATGTTCATTTTCGTAACGAATACCTTTACCCTTATATGGTTCTGGCTTACGATAAGATCTAATAACAGAAGCTACTTCACCAACTCTTTGTTTATCAATACCAGAAACAACAATAGTGTTTGCATCTGGTGTTTCAAGCTTGATGCCATCTTCTGCAGTATAGTTAATCTCATGAGAATAACCTAAGTTAAGTGTTAACTTACTACCGCTAGCAGCAGCACGGTAACCGATACCTTCGATTAATAATTTCTTTGAATAACCTTCATTTACACCAACAATCATGTTAGCGATAAGCGCACGAGTTGTACCATGAAGTTGCTTAGTATGCTTTTCTTCATTAGCTCTTGTACACTTTACTTCATTACCCTCTACTTTAACTGTAATTAGAGAGCTAAATTGACGTGTTAAAGTTCCCTTAGGACCTTTTACAGTCACCTCATTGCCTTCAGATACTGAAACTTCAATACCTGCAGGAATGGTAATCGTTTTATTCCCGATACGTGACATTTATTTTCTCCTTTAATTATTACCAAACGTAGGCAACAACTTCACCGCCAAGCTTGTTCTTTCTTGCATCGCGGTCAGTCATTAAACCCTTAGATGTTGAGATAATTGCGATACCTAAACCATTTAATACTCTAGGAACAGCATCTACCTTAGCGTAAACCTTTAAACCAGGTTTAGAAATTCTCTTTAAACCAGTGATAACTTTTTGACCATCTTCACTGTATTTTAATTCGATTGTAATTGTCTTATCTTTAGCAGATTCGCCTTCAACTTTATAGTTGTTGATGTAACCTTCAGCCTTAAGGATTTTAGCAATTTCAACCTTCATCTTGCTAGATGGAACTTCAACAGTTTCATGACCAGCAGTTAAACCATTTCTGATTCTAGTAAGCATATCCGCAATTGGATCTGTCATATTCATCATTTTTGCTTCCTCCTTTACCAGCTTGCCTTCTTAACTCCAGGAATTTGGCCCTTATAAGCTAATTCTCTGAAACAGATACGACATAATTTGTATTTTCTTAATACTGAATGTGGACGACCACATCTTTCACATCTTGTGTAAGCTCTAGTAGAGAACTTTGCAGGACGATGTGCCTTAACTTTCATTGATGTCTTTGCCATAGTTCCCTCCTTTACTTAACAAATGGCATGCCAAGTTCAACTAATAAGTCCTTAGCTTCTTCATTTGTCTTAGCTGTTGTAACAACAACGATATCCATTCCTCTTACTTTATTTACTTTATCGTATTGAATTTCAGGGAAAATGATTTGTTCCTTAACACCAAGAGTGTAGTTACCTCTACCATCAAATGCAGTAGCGCTAACACCATGGAAATCTCTTACACGAGGAAGAACAACTGATACAAGCTTATCCATAAACTCATACATCTTTTCTCCACGAAGAGTAACCTTGCAACCAATTGGCATACCTTCTCTTAATTTGAAGTTAGCGATTGATTTCTTAGCCTTTGTAACAACTGGCTTTTGACCAGCGATAGCAGTTAAATCAGCAACAGCTTCATCAAGAGCCTTTGGATTACTTACAGCTTCACCAACACCTAAGTTAATAACAATCTTTTCAAGCTTAGGAATTTGCATAGCAGAAGTATAACCATGTTTCTTAACTAAAGCAGGCTTAATTTCATTAATGTATCTCTCTTTTAAACGATTCATTATTCTTCTCCTCCTTTAGCTTTCTTAGTTGACTTCTTTTCTGCAGGCTTCTTGGCAGCTTTCTTAGCAGCCTTCTTCTTGCCTTCAGAAATCTTTACATTACTTGCGTTGATAGGGCATTCCATATCAATGATGCCACCATCAGGATTGATTTGATTAGGTTTTTGGTGTTTCTTCTTAATATTTACACCTTCAACAATAACTTTGTTTGTTTTAGGGAAACAAGCCTTTACTTCACCAACTGTACCCTTATCATGTCCAGTGATGACCTGAACTTTATCGCCTTTTTTGATTTTCATAAATTCAGATCCTCCTATAATACTTCTGGTGCTAGAGAAACAATCTTCATAAAGTCTCTATCACGAAGTTCTCTTGCCACTGGACCAAAGATTCTTGTTCCAAGTGGAGTCTTATCATCCTTAATAATAACTGCAGCGTTATCATCAAACTTAATATAAGAACCATTTTCTCTGCTGATACCATATTTAGTTCTAACGATAACAGCCTTTACTACTTGGCCCTTCTTAGCAGCACCACCAGGTGCAGCTTCCTTAACAGAACATACAACAACATCACCAATGTTACTTGTTTTTCTATTAGAACCGCCTAAACATCTAATAACTAGTAATTCTTTAGCACCACTGTTATCAGCGACTTTTAATCTTGACTCATTATGTATCATAATTGCCTCCTATAGAATTACTGCCTTTTCAACAATATTTAATAAACGGAAATGTTTATCTTTACTCATTGCTCTAGTTTCAACGATATCAACTGTATCGCCAACCTTTGCTTCATTATTCTCATCATGAGCTTTGAACTTACGAGAGAATTTTGTTTGCTTGCCATATAGTGGGTGAGCTTTTTTCTCAGAAATTTCAACAACAATTGTCTTATCCATCTTGTCAGAAACTACAACACCACGTAATACACGCTTTGTATTTTTTCTTTCCATCATCTCTCCCCCTATTTGCTTTCTCTTTCCTTAAGTACAGTTAAGATTCTAGCGATTGCTTTCTTTAATTCACGAATACGCATAGGATTTTCAACAGTACCAGTAGCCTTTTGGAATCTAAGGTCGAATAATTCTTTCTTTGATTCATCTAAAGTCTTTAGTAATTGGTCATTTGACATATCTCTAATTTCCTTAATGTTCATAACTATTCTCCCTTCTTAATAAATTTACACTTAACTGGTAATTTGTTGGCAGCAAGTCTGAAAGCTTCTCTAGCTGTAGCTTCATCTACACCACCAATTTCAAACATAACTCTTCCTCTTTGAACGACAGCAACCCATCCTTCAGGAGAACCTTTACCAGAACCCATACGTACTTCTAGAGGTTTTTTAGTAATTGCAAGTTGTGGGAATATTTTGATCCAAACATTACCACCTCTGTTCATAAATCTTGTCATAGCAACTCTGGCTGCTTCAATTTGATTATTTGAAACATAAGCACCAGTTGTTGCAACTAGACCATATTCGCCATAAGCGATAGTAGTACCAGCTTTTGACTTACCTTCGTAACTCAATCTATGAGGACGACGGTATTTTGTTCTCTTAGGCATTAACATTATGCGACATCCTCCTTAACTTCTTCATTAACAGGAGCATCAGCAACTTCTTCCTTAGCTTCAGCTACAGGAGCTTCGTTATTTCTGAAGTTGTTTCTTCTGTCATTTCTTCTTCTGTTAGGACGGCCATTAGGATTACCTTTTGGTTTTTCAGGTTCCTTAACCATCTCACCAGGTAGAACTTCACCACGGCAAATCCAAACCTTAACGCCTAACTTACCATAAGTTGTCATTGCTTCTTCCCAAGCAAAGTCAATATCTGAACGAAGAGTATGTAGAGGAACTACACCTTCTGAATAACCTTCGCTTCTAGCGATATCAGCACCACCAAGTCTACCACCAACAGCAGTCTTGATGCCCTTTGCTCCAGCTCTCATAGTAGATTGAATAGCCTTCTTTTGAGCTGTACGGAAAGATTGTCTTTCTTCTAGCATCTTACAAATCTTTAATGCAACAAGTCTTGCATCTAAATCAGGATTAGCAACTTCAACGATGTTAATGTTGATTTCCTTGTTATTTGTAAGCTTAGCTAATTTCTTCTTTAATTCTTCGATTTTAGCGCCATCACCGCCAACGAACATACCAGGACGAGCAGTTCTGATAATAAGGTTGACACGGTTCTTGCTTCTTTCGATTTCAACTCTACTTACTAAGCAATCAGCACAGTCTTTTAATATTGTCTTACGGATTTTGATATCTTCTTGAAGAAGAGTGCCGTAATCTTTTTCAGCATACCATCTTGATTCCCAATCACGGATGACGCCGACTCTCATTCCAATTGGACTAACTTTTTGACCCATATCTTACCTCCTTATCTTTCATCTACTACCACAGTAATGTGGCTTGTTCTTTTCATAATTGGGGTTGCTCTACCCTTTGCACGAGGCATCCATCTCTTTAATGTAACACCTTCGTTAGCGAAACAACTCTTTACATATAGTTTTGATTCATCTTGTTGATGATTGTGAGTTGCATTTGCAATAGCACTCTTTAATAGCTTTTGCACATCCTTAGCTGCATGGTTAGGAGTAAACTCTAGAATACCAAGAGCTTCGTTTACGTCCTTACCTCTGATAAGATCAAGAACGATTCTTACTTTACGAGAAGGATGTCTAACAGTTTTAGCTGTAGCTTTAACTTCCATATCTTTCCTTAAGCCTTTCTATCGTCGTCCTTACCATGACCGCCGAATTTTCTTGTTGGAACAAATTCACCAAGTTTTTGACCAACCATATCTTCAGTTACATAAACAGGAACATGTTCCTTACCATTGTGAACTGCGAATGTATGTTCTACAAAGCTAGGGAAGATTGTTGATCTACGAGACCAAGTTTTAATAACTTCTTTTTTGTTTGCAGCATTTAATGCTTCAACCTTTTTCATAAGATGCTTATCGCAAAATGCACCCTTTTTTAAACTTCTTGACATTATTAATTCTCCCCTTTCTACTTATCATTTCTTCTTCTGATGATTAATTCACTAGAAGCTTTCTTTTGCTTACGAGTCTTAACGCCCATAGCCTTCTTACCCCAAGGGGTCATAGGAGACTTACGACCGATAGGACACTTACCTTCACCACCACCATGAGGGTGATCAACTGGGTTCATTACAGAACCTCTAACTGTAGGTTTAACGCCCATCCATCTAGTTCTACCTGCTTTACCAAGGTTAACTAAGTTGTAATCTTCATTACCAACTACACCAACTGTAGCACGGCAATTACCAAGTACTCTTCTCATTTCGCCACTAGCTAAACGAAGAGTAACATATTTTTCTTCAACAGCTAAGATTTGAGCACTGACACCAGCGGCTCTAGCAATTTGTCCACCCTTACCAGGCTTTAATTCAATGTTGTGAACGATTGTACCTTCAGGCATGTTACGCATTTCTAACGCATTACCTACTTTGATATCAACCTTTTCACCAGAAACAACGCTCATGCCTACTTCTAAGCCCTTAGGTGCTAAGATATATCTCTTTTCACCATCAGCATATACAACTAAGCAAATGTTGCAGTTTCTATTTGGATCATATTCAACTGTCTTAACAACAGCTGGGATACCATCTTTGTTTCTCTTAAAATCGATGATACGGTATAGTTGTTTATGACCACCACCGATATGTCTTGTAGTAATTCTTCCTGTATTGTTACGACCACCTGACTTATTGAAACTAACTGTTAAGCTCTTTTCAGGCTTAGTAGTTGTAATTTCATCATAAGTAAGACCTGTCATACCACGTCTACCAGGAGTAGTTGGCTTATATTTCTTAATCGCCATTTTTATTTTTCCTCCCTAATGCAATTTATCCGGAAATAGCATTTTTCTTCCGATAATATAATCGATTACTTATCAGCTAAGATATCGATCTTTGAACCATCTTTAAGCTTAACGTAAGCTTTCTTAACTTGGTTTGTTTCAAAATGGTATTGGCCATATCTGCCCATTCTCTTTTGCTTAGTTGGGCAATTAACAACGTTAACTCTTTCAACTTTTACATTGAAGATTTCTTCAACTGCTTGTTTGATATGAATCTTATTAACACCTTTTTTAACTTCGAAGACAACAGTATTAGCTTCATCATTAAGCTTCATTGTCTTTTCGGTAACTAGAGGACGAATGATAACACTTCTTGCATTAGTCATTGTTTAATACCTCCCCAATCTTGTTTGCAGCTTCCTTAGTAATTAGAAGCTTGTTAGCATTTTGTAAGTCATAAATGTTTAAACCTTCAACAGTAACCATTTCAACGTTACCGAAGTTTCTTGAAGATAAGTAAGCATTTTCGAAGTCTTCATTTACATCAACTACGATTAATACTTTTCTATCAAGTTTGAATGCATCTAGAACAGCTTTGAAGTCCTTAGACTTAATTGCATCAAACTTAACATTATCAAGAACCATTAGGTTGTCATTTGTAGCTTTAAGAGTAAGACCACTTCTAAGAGCTAATCTTCTAACTTTACGGTTAAGTTTGAAAGTATGAGATCTAGGAGTTGGACCAAAGGCAACACCACCACCTCTATATTGAATTGCTCTAGAAGAACCTTGTCTAGCTCTACCTGTACCCTTTTGTCTAAAAGGTTTCTTACCAGTACCAGATACTTCACTTCTTGTTTTAACTTTGTGAGTACCTTGTCTTAGTGAAGATTGTTGTCTTAATACTGCATCAAATATTGCTTGAGTATTAACTGCACAATTGAAGACGCTGTCAGCTAATTCAATATCGCCGACTTTCTTAGCGCTTAAATCATATACATCAAATTTAGCCATCGATTACGCCTCCTTGCTTTCTAATAGAACTTTTGGTTCTACATGTTTGTTCTTTTTAACTGTTGTCTTAACTACAACTAGACCTCTCTTAGGTCCTGGAACATTACCTTTAATTAACATGTAATTCTTTTCTGCATCAACCTTGATTACTTCAAGATTTTGATTTGTTGTAGTTTCTACACCCATATGTCCAGGCATTGGTGTATTCTTTTCGATACGACCATTGTTACGACCTGTTGTAGCTAGAGAACCAACACTTCTATGTACTGGACCAGTACCATGTGTTTCTCTTAAGATGTGGTGATTGTGTCTTTTAACAACACCAGCGTAGCCTTTACCTTTTGAAACGCCTGTAACATCTACAATGTCACCAGCGGAAAAGATATCAACTTTAATTTCTTGTCCAACTTCGCTACTCATTAATTCATCAGCTTTGATTTCCTTAACGAACTTCTTTGGACTTACACCAGCTTTTTTAGCGTGGCCAATTTCAGGCTTAGTTGCACGAGCTTCTTTCTTGTCTTCAAGACCAAGTTGTAATGCTTCATAACCATCAGTTTCTTTTGTCTTCTTTTGAAGAACAACATTTGGTTCACATTCAACTACAGTAACAGGAATTAAAGCACCTTCTTCTGTGAAGACTTGAGTCATGCCAAGCTTTCTACCAAGTATTCCTTTCATGATGTCACCTTTCTTTATAATTTGATTTCAATATCAACGCCACTAGGTAATTCCAAACGACTTAATGCATCGATTGTCTTAGCACTAGGACCGATGATTTCAATTAATCTCTTGTGCGTTCTGATTTCGAATTGTTCACGAGAATCTTTGTACTTATGTACGGCACGAAGAACTGTTACCACTTGTTTTTCAGTTGGTAGTGGAATAGGACCAACAACTTTTTTAACTCCACCTTCTTCAGCAGCCTTAACAATCTTTTCTGTTGCTAAGTCTAAAGAACGATGTTCGTAAGCTTTAAGTTTGATTCTTACGTTATTCTTTGCCATGAATTTTTCCTCCTTACATTCATTAACCAGGCTTCTAAAACCGCCTAGTAACTTGCTCCTTGTGAGTTCCCTGGTTATCACACAGTCACACAGGTGTTAGTGTGCCAGCAATCTCCCATATCATTACAAGCGCTCAATTATTATACCTTTTTTCTCTAATAATTCAACATTAAATTTAAAAAAATCTAATGTTTATCGACATTTTTTCAAATTTTATAGTTACACACTGTTCAGCGTGCCGTTTTTTCTTAATATCAGCTTTAATATCAGCCCTTTTTGTTTGTAAATTGCCTAATATTGCTAATTATATTTCCCAGGGAATTACTACAAGCATAAGAAAACTGCTATTTCTAGCAGTTCAACGACTTATTTAGATGTAGTCTTTTGAATATCAGAAGCTTTCTTAATTAGATCTTCTACAACTGATTTCATCTTAGGAAGATTATTCTTGATAGTATCAGAGAATAAATCAGAATGTTTTTCAAGAAGACTAACCAAATTGTCAAGAGTCTTAGAAACATCAACTGAACCACCAGTTGCATTCTTTACCGCTTCGAAAGCCTTAGACAATTCCTCAGGACATTTACCAGAAGAAATTAATTCTTTAATTTCTGGTTCCAAAGTCTTTGTAATATTAGAAAGTTCACCCATATCAACTAAGCTACCAACTAAATCACCTAACATACCCATAATTTTTACCTCACTTTTCTATATTCTACCAAATTTAAGCCATAATAAAAGCTCAGATTACTCTGAGCCTTTAAATTATTCAGCAGTTTCGCTAACTGTTTCTTCTTTATTTTCTTCTGCTTCTAATGGAGTATCATCTTCTTCATCATCTGATTTGACATTAGTTACTTCATTAGGAAGTTTCTCACCAGCTTGTTGTTCTTCCTTAAAAGCAGCAACTCTCTCTTCTCTTTCAGCAACAAGCTCAGCAGCTCTTGCTTCAACAAGATGAGTAGTTTCTCTTTCAAATTTAGAACCAGTACCAGCAGGAATTAGCTTACCTATAATAACGTTTTCTTTGATACCAAATAAGTCATCAACACGAGCATTAATAGCAGCATCAGTTAATACCTTAGTTGTTTCTTGGAATGAAGCAGCTGACAAGAATGAATCAGTTTCAACAGAAGACTTAGAAATACCTAGTAACAACGGACCAAACTTAGCTGGAGTCTTGCCATTCATAAGTAGGTTGTTGTTTGTTTCATTAATCTTTCTCTTAGATACTGATTGACCAGCACAGTACTCTGAATCACCTGGTTCAAGTACGATAACTTTCTTAAGCATTTGATGAATAATCATTTCAATATGCTTATCAGAAGTGTCGATACCAGCTAAAGAGTAAACCTTCTTAACTTCCTTAAGGATATAGTTTTGAACAGCTTGTACACCTGCAATACTCAATAACTCCTTAGGATCAATATTACCTTCAGTTAGCTTATCACCAGCTTTAACCTTAGTACCAACATTCATCCAAGATCTAACAGTTTGACCAAGCATTAATCTATGAGAAATAGTTTCAGTTTCACCAGTTATATCAACAGTGATAACATGATCATCGCCTTCATTAATAGCAGTGATTTCACCATCAATCTTAGCTAAAATAGCTGGACGCTTAGGACATCTTGCCTCAAATAGTTCTTCAACACGTGGAAGACCTTGAGTAATATCACTATCACCTGCAGCCGCAACACCACCAGTGTGGAATGTACGCATTGTTAGCTGAGTACCAGGTTCACCAATTGATTGGGCAGCCATGATACCAACAGCTTCGCCATTTTCAACGACTTTACCAGTAGCCATGTTTCTACCATAACACTTACGACAAATGCCATCTTTGCAACGACAAGTGAAAGTATTTCTAATCTTCATGCCAGTAATACCAGCATCAACAATCTTAGTAGCAATAGCCTCATCAATGAACTCATCTTCACCTATGATTAACTCACCAGTATTAGGATCAGTAACATTTTCCTTAGAGAATCTACCAACGATACGATCATAGAAAGATTCAATCAAGCTATTGTCTTTTCTATCAATGATAGACTCAACATAATAGCCCATATCTGTATGACAATCATCTTCTCTAATGATTACATCTTGAGAAACATCGACTAGACGTCTAGTTAAATAACCAGATTCAGCAGTCTTTAAAGCAGTATCAGTTAAACCCTTTCTTACACCGTGAGTAGAAATGAAGAATTCACTTACATTTAAACCTTCACGGAATGAAGAGTAAATAGGAACTTCGATAATTGAAGGTTGATATTCCTTCTTTGACTTAGATTGAGTAGGACGAGCCATTAGACCACGCATACCAGCAAGCTGAGTAAAGTGTGATTTGTTACCTCTGGCACCAGATACAGCCATCATATTGATCGGAGACTTTCTTGGTAAACTACTCATAACTTCATCACCAATTTCATCCTTAGTATCTGCCCAAAGTTTAGAGAAATGTCTTTCCCATTCAGGAGGAGTTAATTGACCTCTATCCAATAAGTTTTGTAATACATCAGCCTTCTTCTTAGCTTCATCAACATACTTTTGCTTGTTTGGAGCAACGTTGATATCAGCAAGAGAAACTGTCATACCAGCAACAGTTGAATATTCAAAACCTAAGTCTTTAATATTATCAAGAATTGCACTAGAACCTTCAGTTCTATATTTTGCGAAAACTTCCGCAATAACATTACCTAAAGCCTTCTTAGTAAATTCAGGACTTACTTTTAAAGAAGCGATATGTGCCTTAATATCAGTACCATATGGAACAAATTGTTCAGCAGGTGTCTTCTTTAGAGTTTCCTTGCTTACATAGTTGATGTAAGGGAAATCACTAGGGAAAGCATTGTTGAAAATTAGTTTACCAATAGTAGTGATTAAATACATATGGTTTTCTTCTTCAGAGAAGCAAGATTTATGCAATGAACCAGCATCAATAGCAACTCTAGTATGCAAATGAACACGTCTTGTTTGATAAGCCATCAAAGCTTCATTGAAATCCTTATAAACATGACCTTCAGCATCACCAAAGCTTCTCCACATGTTGCTAGCTTCTTCATCACCAAGACTCTTGATTAAATCAGCCTTCTCATAGAATTCTTCCTTAGTCTCTTCCATATTTAAGTAGAAGTTACCAAGAACCATATCCTGTGAAGGGGTAACAATAGGCTTACCATCTTTTGGACCTAAGATATTGTTACTAGCTAACATCAAGATTTCAGCTTCCGCTCTAGCCTTTTCACTTAAAGGTAAGTGAACAGCCATCTGGTCGCCATCGAAATCGGCGTTGAATGCTGTACAAACTAGAGGATGAAGACGAATTGCTCTACCTTCAACTAGTTTTGGCTTAAACGCTTGGATACCTAGTCTATGTAAAGTAGGAGCTCTGTTTAAGAATACTGGATGGTTATCCATAATCTTCTCAACAACATCCCAAATTTGTGGATCTTGTTTTTCAATCATCTTCTCAGCATATTTACTAGACTGAGCGATCTTTTGAAGAACTAATTCATTAATTACAAATGGCTTGTATAAAGAAATAGCCATTTCTCTAGGGATACCACATTGGTACATCTTTAGATTTGGACCTACAGCAATAACTGATCTTCCAGAGAAGTCAACACGCTTACCTAATAGGTTTTGTCTAAAACGACCTTGTTTACCCTTCAAGCTATGAGACAAAGACTTTAATGGTCTATTAGCACTACCCTTAACAGGATTGCCTCTTCTACCATTATCAATCAAAGCATCAACAGCTTCTTGTAACATACGCTTTTCGTTTTGAACAATGATTGAAGGAGTACCAATTTCAAGCAATCTTCTTAAACGATTATTACGAGTAATAACTCTTCTATATAAATCATTTAAATCACTTGTCGCAAAACGGCCACCATCAAGTTGAAGCATAGGTCTTAAATCTGGTGGTATAACAGGAAGTTGAGTAAGAACCATCCACTCAGGCTTGTTATCACTTTCAACGAAAGCATTAACAGTCTCTAAACGCTTGATTAATTTCTTACGCTTATCGCCTTGAGCCTTTTCTAATTCCTTCTTAATTTCCTTTTGTTCCTTAATAACATCTACTTGTTCAAGAAGAGTCTTAACTGCTTCTGCACCAGTAGCTGCCTTAAAGGCATTAGCACCATATAAAGCTTGATAGTTTCTAACTTCCATCTCGCTTAATGGTTGCTTATATTGTAGATCAGTATTACCTGGATCAGTAACAATCCAAGTAACAAAGTATACGATTTCTTCTAGAATCTTAGGTGAAACATTAAGAACAAGACCGATTCTGCTTGGAATACCCTTTAGATACCAGATATGAACAACTGGAGCAGCTAAAGAAATATGTCCAAATCTTTCTCTTCTTACACTAGACTTAGTGATTTCAACACCACATCTATCACAAACAACACCCTTATAACGTACCTTCTTATACTTTCCGCAATAACATTCCCAGTCTTTTGTAGGACCGAAAATCTTTTCGCAGAATAAGCCATCTCTTTCAGGCTTTTGAGAACGATAGTTAATAGTTTCTGGCTTTGTAACTTCACCATAAGACCATTCAAGAATTCTTTCAGGAGAAGCTAGTCCGACTTTTATTGACTCAAATTTATTGTTTGCCATAATTTCTCCTATTCTTCTTCCTCACCTAAGCCAATTACAGCTTCAGGTACTTCTTCATCATCAAGTGAATCTTTTTCAGTTAAGCCCTCAGAATCAGCAACCATTTCTGGCTTAACAGTATCATCACCATCATCATCAGCGAAACTTGAAACATTTACTTCATTGCCGTTTTCGTCAAGTAACTTAACATCAACAGCCAATGCCTTAAGTTCGTTTCTTAATACATTAAATGATTCAGGCAAACCTGGTTCTGGAATAGTCTTGCCCTTAATAATTGCATCATATGCTCTTGTACGGCCATTGATATCATCTGATTTAATAGTAAGAATTTCTTCCAAAGTATGAGCAGCGCCATATGCTTCAAGAGCCCAAACTTCCATTTCACCAAATCTCTGTCCACCATTTTGAGCCTTACCACCAAGAGGTTGTTGAGTAACCATTGAATAAGGACCAGTAGCACGAGCATGTAACTTATCATCAACCATGTGAGCTAACTTAATCATATACATGACACCAACAGAAATTCTTTCATCATATGGTTCACCAGTCTTACCATCACGTAATACTAACTTGCCATCTTTTGAAACACCAGCTTCCTTCATGATATCCATTAATTCATCATTAGTAATACCATCGAATACTGGAGTAGCGAACTTAACGCCAAGTTTCTTAGCAGCCATACCCAAGTGAATTTCAAGAACCTGTCCGATATTCATACGAGAAGGAACACCGAATGGGTTAAGCATGATATCAACTGGAGTACCATCTGGCATAATAGGCATATCTTCAACAGGAAGAATCTTAGAAATAACACCCTTGTTACCATGTCTTCCAGCCATCTTATCACCTTCAGAAATCTTACGTTTTTGAACGATGTAGACCTTAATAACTTCAATAACACCAGGACCTAATTCATCACGAGAATCTTTTCTATTGAATACTCTAATAGAATGAACAATACCAGCACCACCATGAGGAACTCTTAGAGAATTATCTCTAACTTCATGAGACTTCTCACCAAAGATAGCTAATAATAACTTTTCTTCTGGGCTAGCATCAGATTGACCCTTAGGAGTAACTTTACCAACAAGGATATCGCCTTCCTTAACCTCAGCACCAACCATTACGATACCGCGGCTATCAAGATTACGACAAGCGCCCTCTTGAACATTTGGAATATCTCTTGTGATTTCTTCTTCGCCTAACTTAGTCTTTCTTCTCTCAATTGTATATTCATCAATATGAATAGAAGTATAAACATCATCTTTTACCATTCTCTCAGACATAATAATGGCATCTTCATAGTTATAACCATGCCATGTCATGAAAGCGATAGTAACGTTTTGGCCTAGAGCTAATTCGCCATCTTCCATACTTGGACCATCAGCGATAACATCACCCTTCTTAACCTTTTCACCAGTTGAAACAATAGGCTTTTGGTTAATGCAAGTAGATGAGTTAGATCTAGTAAACTTCTCTAGTGCGTATTCATGTTCGCCATCTTTTGCAGAAATGATAATTGTAGTTGCATCAGCATAAGTAACAACACCATCTTCGTTAGCGACAACTGCAGTACCAGAGTCGTGACCAATCTTTGTTTCCATACCAGTACCAACATATGGAGAATGTGGATTTAGTAGTGGAACAGCCTGACGTTGCATATTGGCACCCATTAGGGCACGAGATGCATCATCGTTTTCAAGGAATGGGATACAAGCAGCAGCAACTGAAACAATTTGTTTTGGAGAAACGTCTGCTAGTTCAACATCCTCTCTTTTTGCCATGACTGTTTCACCAGCTTTTCTGGCAACAACCATGTCATTTTTTAACTTACCATCGACAACTTCGTTTGCTTGCGCAATGATATAGTCATTTTCATCATCAGCAGAAAGATAAATGTATTCCTCAGAAACATTACCCTTCTTATCAACCTTACGATAAGGAGTTTGAATAAATCCATATTCATTAACCTTTGCATAAGAAGTTAAATAAGAAATCAAACCGATGTTTTGACCTTCTGGAGTCTCGATAGGACAAATACGACCATAGTGTGAGTTATGAACATCACGAACTTCAAATCCAGCTCTCTCACGAGTAAGACCACCAGGACCTAAAGCACTTATACGACGTTTGTTTGTAAGTTCAGCCAATGGATTTTCTTGGTCCATGAATTGTGATAATTGAGAACTTGAGAAGAACTCTTTAATAGCACCTGACAATGGACGATTATTTGTTAGAGCCTTAGGAGTAGCAGTATCTAAATCAGCAATAGACATCTTCTCCTTAACAGCCTTTTCCATTCTGCTAAGACCAATTCTAAATTGGTTTTGGATAAGCTCACCAACAGTTCTAATTCTTCTGTTACCAAGCATATCGATATCATCAGCAGATCCAACACCATCAAGAAGAGAAAGCATATAAGAATATAATGCGATCATATCAGAAATAGTGATACACTTCTTGTCGTTTAGTGGATCAACACCAATTAACTTAACTTGTAAGTTTTCATCAGTTGGATGATTAATGTACGCAACCTGACAAGCACTACCAACTAACCAAGCAGTCATCTTTTCACCCTTAGCAATTCTTTGTCTAATAACAGTTTCCTTATCAGACATTAGGATATAAGAGTCATGATCTGGAAGATAAGGTGGCATAGCAGGTTCATCATCAATTAGCACATCTCCAGCTTTATCAGTTAATCTAGCCAAGATAAAGAATCTTTGACCATAATCAAGAACTGCATCGATATTATCGTTTGTAAGTTCAACACTTCTACAAATAATACCAGAATAAACACTAATAGTCTTATATTCCTTAGCAATCTTCTTGATATCAGCATCAGTTAAAGCTGTACCAGTGTAATAAACACCATCTTTTAAATCAATGTCGTTAGCTAGTATTCTACCTCTAAGTGCAAGCTTGTCCTTAGTACTAACTTCAACAACAGTTGGATGAGAGAAACCATGTCTAAATGGGAAAGCCTCAACATGGCTGCCCTTAGCAAGTTCTTCTCTTAAAATATTTCTTTCCTCTTTCTTAACAAGAGTACCCTTTGCCATTAATAGAGAACCATCTGCCTTATACAAATCTTGTGCTAAAACATGGTTTTCGATTCTATCAACAACACTTAGTTTTCTTCTTAATTTATAACGACCAGCGCTAGTTAAATCATACTTTTTCGCATCGAAGAACTTAGCGTTCATCAAAGATGCAGCACCCTCAATTGTAGGAACTTCATCTTGTTTTTGGTTACGATGCATTTCAATTAGAGCGCTATCAGTAGTAGTAGTCTTATCAGCATAAAGAGTATTGCTAATCTCTTCATACGGACCAAAGAAAGAAGTATAAATAGCTTCATAGATATTTAAATATTCACGGTCGTCATTAGAACCGATTAAATCATCATAAACATCTAATCCCATTGACTTAATGAAAGTCTTAGCTTTCTTAACGTCAAAAGCGTCTTCGCCTTTTTCAAGATTCAAAGAGAAGCCAATAGTTTTTAATAAAATAGTAGATAAAATCTTACGCTTACGGTCAACACTCATATTCATGAGTCTGCCAAGTGAAGACTTTTTATCATCAGTTAAAAATTCTAACCATGTGCCTCTAGATGGGATTAATTCACCATCATAGTTTTCCTTACCGGTTTTATCATCGGTAGAAATATCAAAATAAGCACCTGGTGATCTTACGATCTGAGAAACAATAACTCTTTCGGCACCATTGATAATAAATGTACCAGTTGGTGTCATCATTGGGAAATCGCCTAAGAAGACTTCCTCTGGACGATTAATAATTTCGCCAGTTTCTTCATTGTAGATTTCTAATTCCATATTAGCCCATAAAGGTGCGCAATAGTTTACCTCACGGTATTTACTCTCGGCAACACTATATTTAGGCTGGCGGAACTCATAGCTAATTAGTTTTAGTCTGATATTTCCGCTATAGTTTTGAATTGGGTAAATTTCATCAAACACTTCCTTGATTCCCTTTTCAGTGAACCATTTAAAAGAATCTGTTTGAATCTCCACAAGGTAAGGTAACTCAAGTTTACCGCTTACCTTTGAGTAATCACGGCGAGTGGAATGTCTACCTGATTCAACAATATGATAAGTTTGCTTCATTATACGCCGTCCTTTCCTATTAAACAGTGTAGAATTATTTAATTGCTTGAATAACCCAGTATCCACCGGACTTATCCAAGATTGTGACTTGTGTAAATAACTCGTTGAGCTTTTTTATGCTAGACTGTGCCCCCTGTTTCTTTTGTATAACAATATACAAAGACCCATTTTTGTTTAAAACATCATACGCCTTTTCATAAAGACCGTATATGACAACTTTACCCGCTCTAATGGGCGGGTTAAGTATCACAGAATCAAACAGTAAATTTAAGGCACTTATATCTAAACACAAACTAGCTTCAATCAGTGTTTTATTATTGGAAGCATTGACTTTCGTCAGGTCTATAGCCCTTGGGTTGACGTCAACTGAAGTGACATCGATATCCTCATTAAATCTTTTAATGATGATACCAACTACACCCCAGCCACACCCTAGGTCTAAGATCTTACTACCAAGCTTTTTTCTATAAGTATTTTTAATTAATAGATAGCTACCATAATCAACATTATCTTTGCAGAAAACGCCATTATCGGTAGTAAAGATAAATTTCTCATTATCGAAATAATAGCTAAACGATCTTCTATCACTAGCTAGATCACTATTATCCGTATAATAATGAGTCATTTACTTATTTAACATCAACAGATGCACCAGCATCTACTAATTTCTTCTTAATTTCTTCAGCTTCTTCTACACTAATGTTTTCTTTAATAGGACTAGGACACTTATCAACAATACCCTTAGCTTCAACTAAGCCAAGACCAGTGATTTCCTTAACAACCTTGATAACAGCAGTCTTGCTATCACCGAATGCAGTTAAGATTACAGATACAGAAGTAGGGCCTTGATCTGCAGCTTCAGCAGGTGCAGCAGCAACAGCTACAGGTGCAGCAGCAGTAACGCCAAACTTTTCTTCGATTGCTTTTACTAAATCGTTTAGTTCTAGAATGCTAGCTTCCTCTAAATAAGCTAGGATATCTTCATGATTAATTTTTGCCATTTTAATTTTCTCCTTAATTATTATGCAGCTGTTTCTTCAGCAGGTGCTGCTTCCTCTTTAGGTGCTTCTTCTACAGGTGCACTCTCAACCTTTCCTTCGTTAGCCTCTTTAGCATCTGCAACAGCCTTAACAACACATGCAAATGATCTGACTGGGCTTTGTAAGCAACTTAGTAACATAGAAAGCATACCTTCCTTGTTAGGTAAACTAGCTAATTCTGTTAATGTTTCAAGACCAACTTCTTTACCTTCAACGATACCGCTCTTTAGTACTAGTGCTTTGTGATCCTTAGCGAATTTTGATAACACTCTAGCTGGTGCAGTTGCATCAGATGAGAATGCCATAGCGTTAGGGCCAGTTAATGAATTCTTGATTTCGCTGAAACCTAATTCATCTACAGCTCTTTGAGCCATTGTATTCTTGTAAACTTTGAAGTCTACATTTTCAGCCCTAAGGGCTCTTCTAAGTTCTGTTACTTCAGAAACGCTTAGACCACGGTACTCTACGACAACAGTAGATTGTGAGTCTTTGATTTTACTAGAAATCTCACTAACAACATCCTGTTTCGCACTTAATACTGCTTGATTCATAATTCCTCTTTCTAACCCAATATACTCATACAAAAATAAAACCTGTATCCATAGACACAGGTATAAAAAGTTCATCTTCACTTTTACCTCGGTAACATTATTAAGCATACGCCGTTACTGTCTATGGTATATTGATGCCCAATTAGAATACCATAAACAAAGTGAAAATACAATATTTTTTAAATAATTATCCTAGAAAGTTAAACTCTTTAAGATAGTATCCATATTAGCGTTTTCATCAACGACAATAATTTCAACCATCACATCATCCTTATAACAGAAATAAACTTTAGTAGTAGCATCATCTGTCGTTTCAGAGAATGTATAACACTTGTAACTTAAGCCACTTACTTCACTAACTTCATATGCAGTACCATATTCCTCAACATAGCCATCAAAAGTATCTTCATCACAATCAAAGCCAACTAAATAGCCTTTTTGAGATAAGATGCCATCATCTACACCATATAATAATCCACTATTATCAACAGCCCAGTTACTAGGAAACTTTACACTGCCTTCTTTTTCCGCAAAATAAGTTGAATAAACTTCTGATAATTTAAAAGTCTTGCCGCTATTATTCTTAATTAAGAAAGCTACAAGTAAACCAACAACAATTACAACCGGAATAGCTATAAGCCAAGGAGTCTTCTTTGTTTCCTTCTTAGCTGGTTCAACAATTTCTTCATTAACTGCTTCAGTGCTTGTTTCTTCAGCCTTTGTATCTAAAGATTCACTTGCTTCTTCTTTTATTTCCTCAGCAACATTCTCTTCTACAGTTTCACTATTAGTTTCTTCTTTAATTTCATTAGTAGTTTCATTAACCACTTCTTCATCTTTTTTATTTTCTTCCATATGTTCCTCTTTTCCGCTCCCTATTTTAACATATCAACACACTTCTTCATCATAATGCTTGCATACACTACAACAAGTAGTTCGGTAATGGGCATTGTAAACCAAATCGCATTACCATTAAAAATTACTGGCAAGACATAAATCAATATTCCACTTATTACAAGCCCCCTTAATACCGATACAACAAACGCAATATTAGGTTTAGAAATAGCTTGAAAGAAATAAGTAGAGAAAATATTAAAAGGTAGTATTAAGAAAGATATTCCATATCTTCTAATGATAGAAGGAGCTATCTTCAAAATATTTTCTGTAGGCTTCATAAACATATAAATATATAAGTTTGGATAAATTAAACTTAATAGGGTCCAAAATAAGCCAAATACTAAACAAGTTTTTAAAGCTAAAGACAGTACTTCTTTTATTCTTTCATATTGCTTAGCACCAAAGTTCATAGAAATAATAGGTTGGCTCGCTTGGCCCACGCTATATGCACAACATTGGGCAAAAGTAGAAATATTAATAATTGGTCCATAAATAGATAAGGCATCACTTCCAAGATATTTCATAATTTGTTTATTAAATAGAATAGTTAGAATGCCCATTGCCACATCAATAAAGAAAGTAGAAAAACCCGTTACAGTAATCTCTTTTAATTTGCAAAATAATTTATCAGTCTTAACAAACTTTAATGAGCATCTTTCATTAAAGAAATGTGTCACCATCACAATAAAAGAAATAAGTGACCCAATTGAAGTCGCAAGCCCCGCACCATATATTCCCATTTTAAAAATAAACACAAAAGCATAGTCACCAACACAGTTAAATAAACCGCCAGATAAAACTCCTATAGTAGCTAAGTTAGGATTATTATCATTTCTAATGAAAGCAGCCAACATTTGATTAAATAGATACAAAGGCAAGATGACTTTAATTGGTATTAAATACTCATACGCTAAAGACAATAAAGTTTCATCTGCACCAAAGAAAATCAAAATTTGTTTCTCAAATACAACAAACAATATCCACGTAATAATAGATAAAATAATTGATCCAATGATTGAGCTAGTAAAATACTTATTACTATCATCAGAATTGTTTTGTCCCTTCAAAGTAGAAAAGATTACACTTCCACCAATTCCCATTAATAAGCCAAGACTATAAATAATATTCCAAATCGGAGCTACAACCGCTAAAGCAGCTGTACCAAGTGTTCCCTCATATTGGCCAACAACAGCCATATCCACAATAGAATAAATAGATGTAATCATTGCACTGCCAAAGGCAGCTTTAAGATACTTAAAATAAACTGGCTTTACATCATCTTTTAGAAAATCCATACTTCCTCCATTAAAAAACCGGATAATGATGACATAGTCATCTCTTATCCGGCATAATCATTTAATTAAATGACACTTCCTCCAAGTGACAATAGAATATTAACACAAAAAATTATTTAACTGAAGTATTACTTGTTCTATATACACAAGCTTTTTTAGATTCACTTTAAGTGTAATTTATATATAATCTTTTTCGCTTTTATCTTGTTTAAATCACAAATAATCACTTTTTATATTTATCTTTTGCGACCCTAGTCAAATGAATAATTCCGACAACTATCAAAAATATAGAAGACATCGCAAGCCAACCAGCCAATCCAGCGATAATATCCACAAAATCCATAGTACCCGAATTTGAGTACCATTGAGCTATTTCAATCGCAAAAGTGATTACCGTAAGAACAGTAGTTACATAAAACCAAGCAATTAAAACACTTAGATGCTTCTTTGCCAGCCATTTAAATAATGGATAGATTACAAACATCATTAATATTCCAATTAAGCCAATGATTAAAAAATGAAGCTGTTTATCAGTTAAATGAATATTATATTTATCGTTCAAAGATAAAATGTAAATATGAGCTTCATAGATGATTTTTATCATCATTCCAATTATGTATTTAAAAAAAGAATTCTTCATAAGCACAATTATATAAAAAGTGATGGATTATTTCCATCACTCAATAGTTATTCTTGAACTTCCATATGCGCTTTCATAATTAATTAAATAATTACTATATTTAGCTAATGGAGAATTACTAGAACTTACTTCATTATTTGTGAATGCCTTAATATATTCACCTAAAATCATGTAATCTTCGCCAACATAATCAAGCACAAGTTTTGCATTCGCAAACATTGTTAGGCCACCACCGCCATTTCTAAGCGAATGGTTAGCGCCTGCAAGTCTATATGTTTTAGTTAAATCAAGAGGTTCATATTCATTTGTTTCTCTATTGTATATTTCAACATCCTTAACTCGATATTCACCACTTGTAGGACCAGACTGCCACATTCCTGAATCATCAGAAACAGCAGTAGGCTCAACACTTGTATCAACACTGTATTTAATTCCAGCGCCAATTAAAATACTTGTCTCATCTGGTAAAGACTTAACCGCATAATCTAAGCCATCAAGGAGTTCTTGACCAGTTACTTCAATCATACAAATAACATTTCCAAATGGTAGTAATGCCTTGCAATCCTTTAAAGTTAATAAGCCATTTGGCAAATCAGCCTTAAGACCAGGACCATTATATACAGCTACATCACAATCCATTTGTTTGTATTCGTTAAAATACCAATAAAAAGCATCCGCAACAACATCACCACTATTAGTCTCTACTTTTCGGCAAATTCTCTCACCACTATCAGGATCAGTAATATAGAAAGGCACACTAGATGTGGCAATCTCTTTATCAAGTTCTTCATTTACCGTATTAACAACATCGTCAACTAGTGATTGAACAGTTTCATCTCTTGAAGTGTAATCATCAATTAAAGATGTAGTAATAGAAACTTTTCCATCAGTAACCTTAACATCCATTTGACCAATATAAGATAAGTAAGACTTTGTTTGTGTAAGAATAACATCATTGCCATCTTTGTCCTTTATTGTATCGCCTTCTATTTTTGTATGAGAGTGAGCATCAATAAAAGCATCTAATCCACTTGTATTAGCGATAACTTCCTTAGAAGTCCAAGGAGAAGCAGAATCATCAACACCTAAATGCCCTAAAGCAATAATCACATCAGCTTCTTTCTTTGCCTCATCAATTGCCGATTGAACCGCATCATATAAATCTTGTCCATTATTGCCACCGCAGAATCCATAGATATAATTACCATCTGCATCCATAAAATAAGAAGGCGTTGAAGAAGTAATTGTCTCAGGAGTAGAGATTCCAACAAAGGCAATCTTTAAATCTCCAGCTTCCAATACTTTATATGGTTTTAAAACCAATGAATTGTCTTCAAGACTAGTGAAGTTACATGAAACATAATCAAAGTCAGCTAAATCTATTAATTTAAATGCTTGGTATTGGCCATAATCAAACTCATGATTGCCTAGAGTAGCTAAATCATAGCCAGTTGCATTCATAATTTTAATCATTTCTTCGCCATCATTAACAGAACTATAGGCTGTTCCCTGGCTATGGTCTCCAGCATCAACAAGGAGCACATTTTTTCCTTCACTAATTAGCTCATCTTTTAAAGCCTTAACATTAGCGTAAGAAATGCCATCAGAATAGTTTCCATCACTATCCTTAACTTGATTATTTATGTAACCATGTACATCATTGGTATATAAAATAGTCGCTTCGCCATTAGCCTTTGTATCTACAGTATCATCATTTTCTGCATCATTGTTTTTGCATGAAAAGAGTGTAAAAGCTAATAGTATCGTTAATAAAACATTAAATAATTTTTTCATTAATGTCCCTCCTAAACCTAATTAATTTTAAATTATAATTTATAACTATTCCATAATATTTTGTATAATAGTCTTTGCGCATTTTGCGCATGGAGGAAAAAATGAAAAAATTATTAGCAATTTTACTAGCTACTTTAATGTTAGTTAGTATGTCTGCATGTAGTTCTTCTAACAATACTGCAGATGATGAATCAAAGAGCGATGAATCTAGCGAAACAGCTGATGAAACAACAGATGATTCAACTGATGAAGAAACAACAGTAAGTTATGATGCTTATCCTGGTGAAACTGAATTTGTTGAATTCACATTAGGCTTTGATAGCGATCTTGTTACTATGGTTGTTCCTACAGACTACATCTTTACAGAAGCTTTAGTAGTAAATGAAAATGGAGAACTTGAAGAAGTTAAGGCTGCTGAAAACATTACTACTGTTGCCGATGCTTTAGCTGATGGCACACTTAGCACTGATAACGTATATGCTGCAATGGATGTAAATTCTGAAAGTGGCGAAATTATTTTAAGCGCTACTGTATTTGGCTTTACAAGCGAAGGTGGAAGCAGCTATTCAACATTTGATGATATCGTTGAACTTGGTGGTGATGATGTTACTGTATTCGATGGTACAGCAATGCGTTCTTGCATCCAAACAGGTTTTGATAACTGTGATTTCATCCTATTTGTAGAAGCTAACGAAAACACAGGTATCTCTGTAAGCTACTCTAGTCATTCAGATGTTGATGCTTCAGAAATGGGCTTGAATGTTTATAGTTTATTTACTGCTAAATAGTTATTTACACTTATTAGTTAATTTAGGATGTAGTAATTTAGATTGCTACATCCTTTTTATTTGGCTTGTCTTAAACTTGTTTGTACAACTTGTACAAACAAGTTTATTTTCTTTCTATCTTGAATCTGCCTCGATAATTTGTTAGTATAGACGTACTGAGGGAGTAGCAAACCAATAGGTTGTAAGTCAACATTCTGGTTAAAACCTGGCTTACATTAAATTGCGAGACTCATGTACGTGGATACATGGGTTATATTATTTAGCTTGTGTATTACACAAGTTTTTATTTTTTTGGGGTAAAAGTATGAATTTCTTATTTTTCTTAAACGCCGTTTTGCTTGGCGTTGGTTTAGCTATGGACGCTTTCTCAGTTTCACTAGCTAATGGTCTTAATGAACCAAACATGAAAAAAAGCAAGAGCGTTACCATTGCCGGAACATTTGCTTTATTTCAAATCGCAATGCCACTAATTGGTTGGCTATGTGTTCACACTCTGGTTGAAAAGTTTAAACAATTTGAAAAGTTCATTCCTTGGATCGCTTTAATCCTTCTTGCTTATATTGGTGGAAAGATGCTTATTGAAGGCATCAAAAATGAAGAAGGCGATGAAAAACCAGCACTTAGTTTCACTGATTTGTTTATTCAAGGTGTAGCTACTTCAATTGATGCTTTATCTGTAGGCTTTACAATTGCTGAATTAAATTTCCCGCTAGCTCTTCTTGAATCATTAATCATCGGTATTGTCACATTTGGCATTTGTATGGCTGGACTTGCGATTGGCAAGAAAGCTGGTACTAAGTTAGCTAATAAAGCTGCTATACTTGGTGGAATAATTCTAATTGGAATTGGAATTGAAATATTCTTAAAAGGCATTCTATAAAGAATGTCTTTTTTATTTTAATTGGGCACAAATATATTCTTTAACTTTAGTTAAGGAACTATTCTTCCAATTATTTTCATCGTATTTTAAAGACAATGGATAAATTAAACTTAAATCCATATGTTCATCTTTACAGTAACCATCTGGTTTTTCACTAAAGAAGTATTCATTCCAGGCACTGTCATCACAACCTTTGTATATATTGGGTTCTAAATAAACCATTTTTCTTTTTTCTTCTTCAATGAACGCTTTAGCTGATAAAGGAATCAACAAGTTATATTCATCATTATTAATATTAGTAAATATATCTGGTAAATTATTTTTTTCAATTCTTTCGCTATTTCTATTAATGTAAGTTCCCAAAGCATCAAAACTGAATGAATTTTCATCAAAATTAAGTTTTAATAATACTCCCCTATTTGTGTATAAGTGAACACGTTGATAGTCGGTGTCAAATATAAAATTGCCAAGGGAATAGAAAATTGCTTTATTATCAAATAATTCATAGTTTTCCACAACGTGAGGGTGATGCCCAACAACAATATCAGCTCCCATTTCTAAAAACTTAAGATATCTATTTCTAGTATATGGATTGGGCAAACTTGCAAACTCTTCGCCACCATGGCTAACAACTATGCACCATCTGCATTTAGATTTAATTTCTTTAATTTTTTTTGAAATTAATTCCATGTCATTCCATCTAAAAACACCAGCATTTTCATTTGTGGCTGGAACACATTCTGTTTGGTAGGCAACACAAATTAAGCCAATACCACCAGCTTCTTTTAAATACAAAGGCTTAGATGCTTCTTCTTCATTTGTTCCTGCACCAATTGTGCTAGCATTCATATTTTTTGCGATATCAATTGTGCTAAGCAGTCCTTGCTTGCCAGCATCCATGATGTGGTTATTACCTATACTCCAAATATCAGCTCTTATTTTCTTTAAAAAGCTCGCTGCATTTATATCCATCGCGTGAAAGAAAATTCCGCGATTATTATCATCGGATCCGTTATATAGCGCTCCTTCAACATTAGCCACAACATGCTTGCTATTGTTTAGGAAGTCCAATATTTCATTAGACAATAAATTATCATCTTCCCATTTTTTGTTCATATATCGGTCAAAACCAATATCACCAGTAAAAACTATCGATGTTTGCATATACCCACCATCCCTACTTTTATTAAATAAAAATTGTAAGTTTAATACAACTGTTATTTGGCAAATGTCAAGTGGCTGAACAAAATCCAGCCAATCGTCGGAACGAAATTCGGCCAAGTGGCGGAAAAATGTTTAAAAATATAA
>CAVDDT010000036.1:0-26158 GCA_963607765.1 Paratractidigestivibacter sp.
AAAATTTTGCACAAAATCATACATAAAAACACGCCTTCAATTGAAAGCGTGTTGATTTTATATTTGACTTTTTAGATAAGCAAACAAGAACTTGCTTATATCGCCATCCATTACTTTGTTAATGTTGCCCTCTTCCTCATTAGTACGGTGGTCCTTAACAAGCGTATATGGACAGAAAACATAAGACCTAATTTGTGAACCCCATTCAATCTTCTTTTGTTCACCCTTTAAAGCTCTTTTCTCTGCTTCCCTTTCCTCAATAGCTCTTTGGTATAGCTTACTTTTTAAAACAGCCATACACTTTTCTCTATTAAGAATTTGGCTTCTTTCAGATTGCGAGAAAGCCACAATGCCGGTTGGAATATGCCTAATTCTAACAGCGCTATCTGTCTTATTGATATGCTGGCCACCAGCGCCAGAAGAACGCATAGTATCAACTTCTAAATCCTTGTCATCAATTTGAATATCAATTTCATCATTAAATTCAGGAGTAACTTCTACACTCGCAAAACTTGTGTGTCTTCTACTATTGGCATCAAATGGTGAAATACGAACTAGTCGATGTACACCGCTTTCACCTTTTAAATAGCCATAAGCTAGATCGCCTTTAATAAGTACACTGCAAGATTTTAGGCCAGCTTCATCACCATCTTCATAATCGATTACTTCAAACCCATAACCATTTTTTTGAGCATATCTTTGGTACATCCTAAAAAGCATGGCTGCCCAATCCTGTGACTCAGTGCCACCAGCTCCTGGATGAATTTCAAGAATTGCATTAGCATGATCATAATCATTAGCTAAAAGAACCTGCATCTCAAAATCAGCAAAATTCTTTTGAGCTTCATCATATTCCTCATTTACAAGCTCAAACAAATCAGGATCAGGATTATTAGATAATTCATCAATCGAATCCTTTAAATCATTTAAAGAATTTTCATTCTTCTTATAAGTGCTCAAAAGATTCTTATCAATATTTGCTTCCTTGATAACCTTTTGGGCATTCTTGGTATCATTCCAAAAACCCTCGCTTGCCTGAAGAGCTTCAGCATCATTAATTTTCTTCTCTAACTTAGCTAAGTCAAAGAGAGTCGCCTAAATCTTTTAACTTCTTTAAAGAAGTGTTTAGGCCTTGTTTCATTTCATATATTTCCATATTATTTCTTAGTCTCTACCTTTACTTTATTGCAAATTGTAACAATATCATTAGAAATAGAATTCATCATTTCCTCAAACAATTCATAGCCCTCTTCTACATAAGCTTGTAGAGGGTTATTTTGAGCATAACCTCTAAGTCCAATGCCATCTCTTAACTTAGACATGACATCAATATGGTTTACCCAAGCTCTATCAATTGTGCGAAGAGCTACATTCTTTTCAAATTCATTCATTACTTTCTTAGGAATAGGCGCAATCTTATTCTCATATTCACCAAAAGTAATTTCAACCAATCTATTAACACATTCTTCTTTATCAAGATTGTTGATGCCATTAACATCAACGCTGCTTCCAAGAACATTTAACGCATCGACAACACCATTGTAGTCAACTACATCCTTCTTGCCTTCATGATTAATATTCTCATTAACAACTCTTTCCATAACTCTTCTAAACATATTTTCAATTACAGAATGAATATCTTCATTTTCAAGAATATAGTTTCTTTGTGCATACATCGTCTCTCTTTGAAGACGCATTACATCATCATAATCAAGAAGAGCCTTACGGGCATCAAAGTTAATACCCTCAACTCTTTTTTGAGCACTAGAAATAGCCTTAGAAACAGTCTTATTCTCAATAGGCACATCACCCATTTGTTGGAATAGACCCTGCATTCTATCACTACCAAATCTAACCATCAAATCATCTTGTAAAGAAACATAGAATCTAGAATAACCAGGATCGCCTTGTCTACCAGATCTACCTCTTAATTGGTTATCAATACGTCTTGACTCATGTCTTTCACTACCAAGAACTGCTAAACCACCAAGTTCTTTAACGCCCTCACCAAGCTTAATATCAGTACCTCTACCAGCCATGTTAGTCGCAATAGTAACGGCACCCTTTTGACCAGCCTTAGCGATAATCTCTGCTTCTCTAGCATGGTTCTTCGCATTTAATACTTCATGTCTAATTCTTCTTTCTTTAAGCATTCTAGAAAGAAGTTCACTTGTCTCAACCGAAATAGTACCAACCAAAACTGGTTGTCCTTTTTCATGAAGCTCTTTTACTTCATTAATTAAAGCCTCATATTTAGCTCTTTTAGTGCCAAAAATTAAATCGGGTTCATCTTTTCTTAAAACTGGTCTATTAGTAGGAATCTCAACAACTCTCATATTATAAATAGACAAGAATTCCTCTTCCTCAGTCTTAGCAGTACCAGTCATACCAGCAAGCTTATTGTATAATCTAAAGAAATTCTGATAAGTAATAGTAGCCATTGTAACAGTCTCTTGTTTAATAGGTACATTCTCTTTAGCTTGAATAGCTTGATGTAAACCATCAGACCATTCTCTACCAGGCATCTTTCTACCGGTATTTTGGTCAACAATGATAACTTGATTCTCTTCTACTACATAATCAACATCATTATGCATAATGTAGTTAGCCTTTAATGCTTGAGCAATATAGTGAACCAAAGAAGCATTCTCAGGATTATAGATATTATCTACCTTAAAATACTTTTCAGCCTTGCTGATGCCCTCTTCAGTTAATTGGATATTCTTGCCCTTAACATCAATCTCATAATCTTCATTTTCACTTAGTTTTTTAACAAACTTATCTGCATTAACATACAAATTAGCAGTTTGTCTTGTACTACCAGAAATAATTAAAGGTGTTCTAGATTCATCAATTAAAATAGAGTCAACTTCATCGACTAACGCAAAATTTAAATCTCTTAAAACCCTATCTTCAATTCTAGTAACCATGTTATCTCTTAGATAATCAAAGCCGACTTCTGAACAAGTGCTATATGTAATATCACATAAATAAGCTTTTCTCTTCTCAGCAGCAGTCATAGATCTTAAGTTAACACCAACAGTCAAACCTAAGAAAGTATGAATTCTACCCATCCACTCAGCATCTCTTTGAGCTAAGTATTCATTTACCGTAATAACATGAACACCCTTTCCTTCTAAGGCATTTAAATAAACAGCCATAACAGAAGTTAAAGTCTTACCTTCACCAGTCTTCATTTCAGCAATATCGCCTCTATGCATTACACATGCACCCTCTAACTGGCAGAAGTAAGGATATTCACCAATTACTCTTTTAGCAGCTTCTCTAGCTACCGCAAAAGCTTCACACATAATATCATCTAAAGTCTCGCCATTTTTTAAACGATCTCTAAATTCTTGTGTTTTAGCCTTTAGCTGCTCATCACTTAAAGCAGCCATTGTATCCGCAAAAGAAAGAGTAGGAGTAACTTGATTCTCTACTTCCTTCAATATTTTTTTATCTGTGTTAAACAAATTGTCAAAAAATCCCATAGTAAAAACCTCTTTTACTTGTATATTGTACCATAGTTATAATAAAGACCCTGTTAATTGAGTGTTAAATAGAAATATAATTAGATTCACTCTTGAGCAATCTATACGTTCTCTAAATTTTCCAAGCCCTCTTTAGCTAATTCACCTATCTTAAAAATTAAATCCTTTTCATGTAAAAACATAATCCTTGATACTCTAGCAGTGTAAGCTAATCTAAGATTAGCTTGTTCCTGATGTGTTATCGAAATATCGTAAGGGTCATTTTTTCTTACTTTATGCTTAGCTATTTTAACAGCTATTTAAAACGAAGTTCAAAGATTTATGAGAATGAAAAAAGTAGTAATTTTCTTTCTCGTCCCATCATCGCAAGTGATGGCGATGAAATAGTAACTACTACTTCTAACCAAAGCATCTCACAAATTGTTCAAAGCATCAACAAAGAAACAAGACAGGATTGTGTAAAATGGTTGGGGAATTAAAAAAGCGATATTCCTTTATAATGAAGTCTGGAAAACACACTAGAAAGGATATATCGCTTTATTATGATAACACATCAACTAGGCTTATCTGGTATGCGGGATTTATTACTTCCCTTATCTACTAGCTTCGACTCTTTTACTTTTCCCAGGTTTATAGAGAATATAGCTAAAAGTAGTGAAGAAAATGAATTGATTCGAAGATATTCGAAAATTGTAGATTAGTTTTAAAGGGGCTGTTAGAAATTCTTCATTTTTTAACAGCCCCTTGAATTGCGTGATATCACTTCCTTACTTCATTTAGCACAAGAACTATTCCCCGGATTTGCCATAGTTAGATAGATATCTAGCACTAGGATCGGACACCTTGCAACCATCCCAGCTTTGGTTAGGAAGCCAATAATCCTTAATCAATTCTCCTTTTCCCTTAAAATACTTTTCAAAAATATCTCTATATAATAAAGATTCTTTAGTATAAGGCGCGCAATATGAATATTCTTTATATTTCTTAATAGCTTCTTCATCAGAATAAACCTTATCTGCATATTCTTTTAAATCATCCACTAAAGAATGCCCTACCGCATCAGAGAACGCTGCTTTGTCTCTAAATAAAATACTTTCAGGAAGAATCTTATCTTTTTCAAACGCATGTCTTAGTAAATACTTGCCCATATGATAAGTATTCATCTTTAAAGAAGGATTAATACTCATAACATATTCCGCAAACTTAATATCACCAAAAGGAACTCGAGATTCCATTGAGTTAGCACTAATGCATCTATCAGCTCTTAAAACATCATACATGTATAGTTCTCTAATTCTCTTTTCCGCCTCTTTTTGAAACTCATCTGCACTTGGGGCAAAATCAGTATACTTATAGCCAAATAATTCATCAGATATTTCGCCCGTAAACAACACTTTCGCATCGCTTGTTTCATGAATTCCCCTACAAAGAAGATACATGCCAATACTAGCTCTAATAGTAGTAATGTCCCATGTCTCAAGCGCCTTAATAACTTCATCTAAAGAAGAAATGACATCATCTTTACTAATAATAATCTCATGGTGCTCACTACCAATATAATCAGCTACTTGTTTAGCATACTTTAAGTCAATCGCATCAACGTCCATACCAATTGAATATGTTTTAATTGGCTTATCAGAATATTTTTGGGCAATCGCACACACCAAAGATGAATCAAGCCCTCCACTAAGTAAGTAGGCAACTGGCGCATCTGCATCCATTCTTTTTTTAACGCCGTCTATTAAATAATCATGAATTTTACTACAAACAGTTTCTAAATCATCTTCACTATACTTAGAAACCTCTTCGATCTTGTTGTAGTAATAAAATTTATCATCCATAAAATAAGTACCAGGCAAAAATGGTTTAATTTCATCGCATATAGGCATTAAACTTTTTACTGTGGAACCAAAACATACTTTATGATTCCTAGTGTATCCATAGAATAATGGTCTAATACCAATAGGATCTCTACTTGCAATCCACTTTTTACTCTTTGCATCATATATGCACATCGCATATTCAGCATCAAGCCTTTTAAACATCTCTAGTCCATATTTATCAAACAAAGGAAGAATAAGCTCACAATCACTACCGGATTTAAAAGAATAATCCTTGCTTAATTCCTCTTTTATCTTTCTAAAGCCATATAGTTCACCATTACATACAGAAGCACTACCATCCATTGTAAATGGCTGCATGCCCTCTTCACTAAGGCCCATTATTGAAAGTCTCGCAAAGCCCATAAGGCCACCGCCAACCTCAATAATTCTGCAATCATCAGGTCCTCTATCACTTAAAGTTTCTAGTCCTTTTTTAAAGTCCTCAATCTTTGTTTCCTTATCAGTAGAAATTAAAATACCACACATATACACAATCTCCTAAAATAAAAAACAGTCAATCATCAAGGGACGAAAGACTGTGTATTCCGCGGTACCACCCAAATTACCAAATAGGTCACTTAATCTACTAACATAGACGATAACTATAACGTGTTATTTACGTTGTCTCCTACTATTGTTTCAGAAACAAGGCTCAAAGGTGTTCTTTCACCAATCATTGATGTAGGCTTTCACCATACCCTACTCGCTAAATCACTTACTTAGTTACGCTCCTTATCAAAGCTGATAACTAATTTATATAACTAATGATAAATTGAGTCAATAACTTTCAGAAATAATTTTCATTATAATGAAAATTATTTCATTTATCTCTATAATGACTTCCACATTGATAAACCTCTAAATTATCATCGTTGATTCTAAAAACAATTCTATTTTTACTATCAATTCTTACGCTATAGTATTCGCGTAAATCTCCCTTTAGCCGTTCTAATTTGCCAGAACAGTTATAGCCATTTCTACTAATGTCATCTAATAATTTGTTTATTTTCTTTAAAGTTTTCTTATCTTGAAATTGCCAACGCAAATATTCTTGCCACGCTTCATCTTCCCATAATATCTTCATTAATCAATATCGATTAAATCGTGTTCTTTAAGAGTACTCTTTCCACCATTCACATCATTGACCCTTCTTTTAAGTTCCGCAATATTTTCTTTACTATAAAAAGGATCTGCCGTTAACTCAAAAGGAATTCTCTTTTCTCTAGCAACCTTCTTTAAAAAAATCGTGATAGCACCAGACATACTTAATCCAATTTCATTAAGTGTAGACTCTGCGCTATTTTTAATATCATCATCAATTTTTAAACTAATTTGTGCCATATTTTACTCCTATATCTAGTAATATACTATATTTTTACTACTATTATACTACCGATTTACTATCTCCTTTCTATTTTTCACCATTAACTAAAAGTTAATACCCTATAAACAAAATGTTAATAGACAAAATTAAATTATTGGTGCACTCGTAATACCCCAATATGTTATTGCGAAAAAAATTCAAAATTCCTACCCCTTTTAAAAAATCACCATAATTTCAGTTTCACGCTAAGTAGATACTGCAATAATAAGATTAGGAATAAATATGCGTATATTGATTGCGGAAGACGAAGAAAGCATAGCTAAGGCATTAAAGGTAATGCTTAATAGAGAACGATATTCAACAGATGTCGTTTTTAATGGCAATGATGCCCTAGACTATATTAAACAAAATACATATGATGCCCTAGTGTTAGACATCATGATGCCAGGTCTTGATGGCATAAAAGTCCTTAAGCAAATACGACAGCTTGGAATCAAAACGCCAACTTTATTTCTTAGTGCCAAAGCTGAAGTAAGTGACAAAGTTGCAGGCTTAGATGCAGGAGCTGATGACTATCTCCCCAAACCTTTTCAGACTGCTGAATTTCTTGCTAGAGTAAGAGCTCTAGTTAGAAGAAGCTGTAACTATGAAGAATCGCTTCTAAGCTTTGGAAACACCACTCTTGATAAGAATCAATATCTTCTTAAGACAAAAGAAAGTGAGATTCGTTTAAATAATAAAGAATATCAATTAATGGAAGTGTTTTTCAGAAACCCTAAGAATGTCTTTTCAAGTGAGCACTTAATGGACACCATATGGTGTGATAGTGATACTTCAATCGATGTTGTATGGACATACATTGGTTTTCTTAGAAAAAAACTAAAACAAATTAATTCTAATATTGAGATACAAACTGTAAGAGGTGCAGGCTATGCACTAGAGGAAAAACATGTTAAAGAAAATTAGATGGCGCTTTATCGGAATATCGATGGCCGCTTTTTTTCTTGTTATACTAACGCTACTTTGCATTGTAAATGTTGGAAACTATATCTCCATCACAAGCAGTCAAGACAATATCTTACAAAGCCTATATGAGACAACTAGTGAAGATGTAGATCCTAGTACTCCGCCTCTTGAAAGCATTGAAAGATACTCTCCTGAAGTTCCTTACATGATAAGATTCTTTTCCATTGACTACAATAGCGATGATACAGTAACAATCCACCAAGAATACATAGCTTCTTTATCTGATAGCGAAGTAAAAGAATATGCAGATAAGATACTAGAGAAAAATAATGAAAACGGCTACTACAAGGGATATCGTTTTTTAAAAGTAGCCCAAAAAGACAAAACATCAGTTTATTTTCTAAATTCTGAACGAGAAATTCAATCGATTAATACCCTGCTTTTAATAACAATAGTTATTGCGCTAATATCACTATTATTAGTATTTATTCTAGTAGTAATCTTTTCTAAGAAAGCTATACTACCATATGCCAAAAATATGGAAGCTCAAAAACAATTTATTACTAACGCATCACATGAGCTAAAAACCCCTCTAACATCAATCGTAACAAGTGCTGATGTTTTAGCTATGGAATATGAAAACAATGAATGGATAGAAAACATTCAAAATCAATCTAACAAACTATCTAAATTAATTACCAACTTAGTAACACTGTCTAGATTAAATGAAGAAGAGCCTTTTCCAATTAAAACAGAATTTTCTTTAAGTGATACCCTATGGGAAATTAGTGAATCATTTGTTTCAATATCTACAGCTAACAATAAAAAATTTATTCAAGATATCGAAGACAATCTAACTCTTATCGGTGATAAAAATGCCATTGGGCAAACCATCACTATACTATTAGATAATGCCCTAAAGTATTCTTCTGATAATAGAAACATTTATCTAAGTGCTCACAAAAAAGGAAAGAAGATTGAAATTAAAGTAGAAAACTCATTTGATTCTAAAATAGACACTTCAAGATTATTTGAAAGATTCTACCGTGATGATACCTCTCACTCTAGTAAAGTATCAGGCTATGGCATAGGACTATCTATTGCCAAGGCAACAATTGAAAGGCTTAATGGCACTATAACAGCTAAACAAGATGAATCTAATTTAGTATCTTTTATCATTAATATTTAATTGAATTTTGCACCTGAACACAATAAAATATAAGTACAGGTGCATTTTTATTTATTTTTTGCACCTCAATTTATATGACAATAAAGAAACAATATTTTAAATTATCAAAAGAAGAATTTGAAAAGTATATTGATGAATTAAGAAATGATAACCATGCCTATCATTTCTTTGGTAATGAATTCTTTTTTGTCCCAACAAAACAAACAAATGAACTAATCTTATCTTTGCATAAGAAGCAATTGGAGATAGACTCATTTATCAACAATCTAGATGAATATAAGAAGCAAACAATCATTAATTTTTTTATTATCGATGAAATTAAGACAACCAACAGCATTGAAAATATCTATTCCACAAGACACGATATATTTTCCATTATGAAAGATGTTAAATCAGTTAATGATAAGCACATCAAATCTCTTTTACAAGCATATGAACTATTAAGCTTCGATATAAAAGATGAATACTCTATTAGAGAAATATATGATCTAATGATGAAGAATTCTTACAATAATAAAGCAGATATCCCTGATGGAAAACTTTTTAGAAAAGAGGATGTTGAAATAACTGATGGCATAAAAATATATCACAAGGGATTTTACCCTGAAGATAAGATAATATCTTCCATTAAAGAATTTCTATCTTTTTACTTAAATAAAGAAATTGATATTTATGAAAGATTAATAATATCGCATTTCTTATTTGAAACAATTCATCCTTTCTATGATGGAAACGGTAGACTTGGCAGGCTTCTTTTTTCAATAGAACTGTATAAAGAAACAAATTCAATTCTTTCTTATACTATAGCTACCTCTATTGATAAAAATAAAAAAGACTATTATAAGTCCTTTGAAAAAGCTAGAGATAGATATCAATATGGATATTTAAATGACTATTTTATCGATATATCTAATATTCTTGTACAAGGTTTTAATGAAATATTAAATGACTTAAGCGACAAATATAGCCTATATAAAAACAATCAACAAACTTTCAATAATAAATCAATGAACATGATTTATGATTTATTGTTATGGAACACATATTTTACCTATTATGGTATTAGTAATATTGATATCCTAGCCAAAACAAGCCTCTCTAAAAGAACTGTTATCAACGTGATGAACGCTTTAAGAGAAAATAATCAATTAATTGACTTTAAAATAGGCAAAGAAACCTATCATAAATTAGTAATATAAAAAGGGATGCATCGCATCCCTTTGTCTTATTTAGAACTTGTATTACTTACTTTATATACACAAGCTTTCTTAGTCTCAGACCAAGTCCAATCCTTAGAATGCATGTATTCTTCACAAGTAACAACCTTTGAACTAGGCTCATCTTTCTTCTTAACAACAAGCTTACCGTAACTAGGAATAATGTTGTAGTTGTCTTTATTCACATCATCACCCCAAGTAATCTCATAAGTATTATCAGATTCACCTACTTCAGTTTGACTACCAGTAGCAGTAATCTTAATGATTTCACCATCGACAATATCACCAGTAATCTTTACATCACTATTAGTTAGAGGAGAACCATCGTAAGTCTTTTCTCCACCACCAGTAGTAATAGTAACATCTACTTTATTAATTTTGTAAGAAGTCTCTACTGTGCCACTATAATCTCCAATACCAGTAATCTCAACAGTTACTGTACCAGCATTCTTAGTATCATCACTATACTTAATTGTATAATCCTTGCCTTCTTCTAATACCTTTCCATTAGAATCAGTAACAGTAGGCTTTAATTCTTGATTCTTACCATTATAAGTTGTATCAGCAGGTGGAGTTACCTTAATTCCCTTATAAGGAGAATCATCAGTTCCATCATCATCCTTAGGATCAACTGATTGAGCAGTTACTTTAAGAGTGCCAATAGTAACATCATCTTCAACAATACTATAGTTAGATTCTTTAGCAGTGCCATCAAACTTTAATTCATAGCCATTATCGCTCTCACCTTTATGAAGTTGATAACCAGTTGTATTAAATGTATACGTTTCACCATCAACAATACCTTCGATAGTTCCTTCAGCAGTTAAAGCTTTGCCATCATATACCTTGCTACCAGAATTAGTAGTAATCTTTAATGCCTTAGGAGTTATTTTATAAGTCTTTGTAACAGTTCCAGAATAATTGTTAGTACCAGTTATAGTGACTAAAATTTCTTTTCCACTAGTTGTAGCATTCTTGAAATCATCTTCAGTTATTGGAGTTGTAGTACCATCAGAATTCTTTATTGCATAAGAAACTGTATAATCTTTATCTTTTTCAAGAAGAGTCTTTCCATCTGAACTAGTGACAGTAGGTTCCCACTTATGAGAATCGCCATCATATATTGGATTGCTTGGATCATTTACAGTTACATTACTATAAGTTCCCTTTTCTTTGTCATCAGGATTTATAGACTGTGCAGTAATCTCGAAGTCTCCTTTATTAACTGTTACATTGTAATTGCTATTAGATGTATAAGTTGCATCTAGTACTTCAGGATATATATCAGCGTCTTCATCTTTATTTGTTCTAACTACTTCAACAGTTCCCAAATCGGTATCTTTTACTAAACCTGTAACAGTAGGAGCTTTAAATGTTGGATCATCAGTACCATATACCTTGCTATCATCAGCCACCGTAATTGTTACAGCTTTAGGAGTAATTTGATACTTCTTTGTAACCGTTCCTGTAAAGTTACTATTTTCTTTTCCAGTAATAGTTACTGTTATTTCACCAGAAACATTTGTGAAATCGGTAGTTACTACATCTTCACCATCAGAATTTTTGACAGTGTAAGTAACGGTATAGTCAGTTCCTTCAGTTAAGTTTTTATTGTTATATGTAACTGTAGGAACAAATTTATGTTCTTTTCCATCATATTCAGAGTTAGATGGTTCACTTATCGTAACATCTTTAGAATCAATAGATTTTGCAGTAATCTCAAAATTGCCCTTTACAACATTTACATTGTAGTTACTGTTTTCTGAATAAGTCGCATCTAGCACTCCGGTATATTTTCCAGCGTCATTAACATCACTATTATTTCTCTTAACACTAATTGTGCCTAAATCGGTATCTTTTACTAAACCTGTAACAGTAGGAGCTTTAAATGTTGGATCATCAGTACCATATACCTTGCTATCATTTTCTACAGTAATGGTCACATCTTTCTTACTAATCTTATAAGTTCTTGTAACAGTTCCAGAATAATTGTTAGTACCAGTTATAGTGACTAAAATTTCTTTTCCACTAGTTGTAGCATTCTTGAAATCATCTTCAGTTATTGGAGTTGTTGTGCCATCAGAATTCTTTATCACATAAGAAACCGTATAGTCAGTATCTTTACGTAGTGTTGTAGAGCCGCTAGTAACAGTAGGTTCCCACTTATGAGAATCTCCATCATATGTCGAGTCTGTAGGACTATTTACATCTACATTATTAATAGCTTTGGCGGTAATAATTAGTTTGCCAGCATTAGAGTCGATTTCATAATTTTTTGTAACATTTACATCTCCAGCAAAAAATTTTATTTCGTACCAATGGCCATCATAGCCTTCGCTGTTAACATTCGTGCCTGTTGCTGCGTATTTTATTTCTGCTCTTTGTCCACTGACCAATCCAGAAGAATCAGTAGTTTCACTTATTTTATATGTATTCACTTTTTGTTCTGAACCAGTATATTCTTTAGTAGCGCTGTCACCAGTAATCTTTATTGGCCTTTTTGTAATTTGATATGTAGTGGTAGTACTGCCAGAATAGTTACCAATACCATTAATAGTTACAGTTACGGTACCAACATTAGTTGTATCTTGGCCTTCGTAAGATAATGTATAATCAGTGCCTTCTATTAACTTAGTTGTTTTATCTGTAGAACTATATACAACAGGCTTTTGTTGTTGAGAAGAGCCATTGTATACAACATTACTAGGATTTTCTACTGTAACACCAACAATTCCTTTTGCATTAATAGTAATTGAACCGGGAGTAGTTGTGATATTGTAGTTTGCAGTTACATCATCACCACCATCAGTGATAATCTTTACATCACTAGCATTACTAATACTTCCGGTTGTAGTTCCGACATTTGTGGCAGATGCTGAAGCTGATAAGGTGTCATCTTTAACTTTTTGGCCACTTACCAAAGCATACTTGCCTTCAGCTGTACTTAAAGTATAACCAGATACAGATTGTTCACTTCCTGTGTAAGTATATGTTCCACTATTTCCAATAAATTCTATAGCACGTTTAGAAATCGCATAAGTCTTTGTAACCATTCCGGAATAATTTCCTTGGCCAGTAATTGTCACTGTAATTTCATTATTTGCACTTGTAAAATCAGCAGTTGAATAAGAAACAGTATAATCCGTATTTTCACTTAGAGTAGTCCCTTTATAAGTAACTACTGGGACAAACTTATGTTCACTTCCATCATAAACAGAATCAGAAGGATCAGATACCGTGAAATCACTGCCTTCTGTATCAGGATCTAATTGTTTAGCTGTAATAGTGATTGAACCAGCTGTTGTTGAAATACTGTAGTTGCTTGTAACATCAGTTGCATCATCGCCTTCGCCAGTTTTAATTTTTACATCATTAGCGTCAGTAATTGTGCCTGCATTAGTGCCAACATCTGTCCTTGAAGCAGTAGCAGTAATAGTTGCTACATGCCCGGTTACTAAACCAGTATTTTTGCCTGTTGAATTATCAGTAAATCCAGAAACAGTTTGTTTTGCACCATTGTATGTTAATGTATCACTATTCCCTAAGAAAGACACGGGACGCTTAGTAATCTTATAAGTTCTTGTTGTTGAACTTGCATAATTACCTTTACCAGTAATGGTTACAGTAATTTCGTCATTTACATTTGTAAAATCTGTTGTTGAATAAGTAACCTCATAATCAGTTCCTTCAACTAAGGTTTTATCATCACCTTCTTTGTTGGGATCTGTAATTGTAGGTGTCCACTTATGAGATTGGCCATCATAAACATAATCACTTGGTGTATTTACTTCGACATTTTGCCCTGTTAATTGATGAGTACCCTCTTCAGCAACTGTGGATTTGGTTGTTATTTTTTGAGTACCAGTTGAAGTGATGGAAATTGTATATGTTACATTTGCATCTACCTTAAGCTCAATTTTATTCGCCGCAATATCTGCATTCGTAATTTTATGTGTTATTTTAGCGGTGTAATATGTTCCATCAGAACTTTCTGTAATATCTGAAATACTATCTTCTTGAATCGTTGAAACATCAACATCATTTACACAAGCTTTTGTTACATTAATACTGGACATAGTGGCGTTTGTTGCTTTAACTGATGGAGTTAGTTTTACATCAAAGATTACAATGTCGCCAACATCATATCCATCAATCGGAGTAGGGCTTTCCGCTGCCTTTGAAGCATCAACTGTTAAAACTGGCTGTTCAGTATTAATTTCACAACCAACCGTACCACTTTGACCGTTTAGTCTTTCATAGCCAAATACCGCAACATATCCAGCATCTTGTGCAACCTTCATAACCGTGCTTAAGCCAGGGTATTCAGATATTCCTTTTGATCCATCGGTATATGTTCCAGAACCAACCACCCAATATTGGCCTAATCCATCTGCATTTAATCCGGTAAATAAATATCCGGCATTGGGCTTTATAAAGAATAAAACATATGCATTATAACCACTAACAGACCAGTCAGACCACGTTTCTGTCCATGTAAAACTTTTGTCGTCAGTTGAAGAAGAGATCTTGGTAAACTTGTCTATAGTTAAATCACTGTCTACTCCTGTTTCACTATCACTAGCGCTAGTTGACCTATTCCATTTGTAATATACGATATCTTGAGCATTTTTATCGTCAACCTTAATAGTTGCAGTAATATTTGTGGCTTCTTGAGCTTTATACTCAGTATCTACCCCCCCAGTTTCTGTTAATTCAGTAACTGAAGCAGTAACTTCTTTAGAAGCGAGTTTTTGATTGTTGCTATCATATACTTCCACAACAAATGTGTAATCACCATTTGCAGCTATGTTGTAAGCTAATGACTTTGAAGATGTTTGTTCTTCATTAACAGCTAATTTTCCTTCATCGTATAATTCTTGAAAAGAATCATCATCCACGATATCTAGATATACATCATCTTCTGTATCAATAGATATAACAAGTGTAGCTGTAGATTTATCTTCACTATAACTAAGTTCATTCTTAATTAAGCTAGAATAATCCGTTTGCTCACTTTCTTTGGCAGTATCATCGCTATCATCAGCCACAACGCCTACATTAAGACATGTTGTAACCATCAATATAGATAACACGCTACTCAATAATTTATTTATAAATTTCATATTGTGCCCTTCTTTCAATAAATAAATTTATATAGTCTCAACGTATATTATACTCATTTTTAAAAAAGTGCTTCCACTTTTGTGAACTTTAGCTGATATTTTAAAGAGAAGAGGAAATATTTCAGGTTCATTTCAGGTTGAATTCCTAAAATTTGTACGATACAAAGGAGGCAACACATGATTGAAGTATCACACTTAACAAAATACTACGGTGATTTTCTTGCAGTCGATGATCTATCTTTCAATATTGAAGATGGACATGTGTATGGATTCTTAGGCCCAAATGGAGCTGGCAAATCTACTACCATGAACATAATGACTGGCTGTCTATCACCAAGTGATGGGGTAATTAAAATCGGTGGATTCGATATCTTAGAAGAACCAGAAAAAGCCAAGAAATTAATTGGCTATCTTCCTGAACTACCACCCCTTTATACAAATGAAACACCAATGGAATATCTTACATTTGTAGGAGAAGCCAAGGGATTAAGGGGTGAAGAGTTAAAAACCCAAATTGAAGAAGCTGTCAAAGCAGCCGGCATTGAAAACGTTAAAGATAAACTAATCAGCGCACTATCTAAAGGATATAGACAAAGAGTAGGCATCGCTCAAAGTTTACTTGGAAATCCAGAAGTAATCATTCTAGATGAGCCTACTGTTGGCCTAGATCCCATTCAAATTATTGAAATAAGAGATTTGATTAAAAGCCTAGGCAAAACACACACTGTAATACTAAGTTCTCATATCTTATCTGAGGTACAAGCAGTATGTGAACAAGTCTTAATTATTTCAAAAGGAAAACTAGTAGCCTTTGATACTCCAGATAATCTAGAGAAATTAATGACTAGCACAAGTGGCATTAGCTTTGAAGTAAAAGCTAATAAAGAAGACATTGACAAGATTATGTCTGGTATTAGTGAAGTAGAAAGCTACGCTATTGAAGACAAAGAAGATTCTAGTCTAGTTAACGTCAAAATTAAGGATGCTAACTTAGCTAAGGAAGTATGTGGAAAGATTTCTATTGAATTTGCTAAAGCTGAACTACCAGTATTTGAGCTGCATACTAATAAAGCTAATCTAGAGGATGTCTTCCTAGAATTGACTGAAGACAAGGAATTAAATAAGGAGGTAATAGAATAATGCTTGCCGTCTTAAAACATGAACTAAGAAATTCATTTAATTCACTAACATTCTATTTGTTCTGTGCAGCCTTCTTATTATTTGTAGGAGTTGGCGCAATGTTATACAACATTCAAAAAGGAGTAGCCAACTTTGAATACGTATTAAGCTTTGTAAGAATTGGACTAGTAGTAATTATTCCCGTGCTAACAATGAAAAGCTTTGCGGAAGAAAGAAAACAAAAAACTGACCAATTGTTATATTCTCTTCCACTAAAAACATATGAAGTAGTATTAGGCAAATACCTATCACTTGTTATTATGTTTCTAATTCCAATGCTTATTGTAGCCATCTACCCATATATCTTCTCAAAATACGGTGATGTCTACTTGCCAAATGCCTATGGCTCATGGTTCGCCTTCTTCCTTATGGGAGCAGCACTAATTGCAGTAGGCATGTTTATCTCATCTTTAACAGACAACCAAGGCTTTGCGGCAGGAATATCAATTGTCCTATTCCTATTTAATTACTATAGTGTCACACTAGCTGAACAAGTATCTACTTCAGCTATTATGGCCGTTATGGTAATGTGCATAATTGAAATACTAATTGCCTTGGCAATAAAGTTTATTACTAAAAGTAATGTAATAGCCTATATCTCAGGAGCAGTAATGATAGTCCTAACACTATTAGCCTTCTGGATTTACTACGACAAGTTTGAAAGCTTACTTCCAAATATCATGAAAAATCTATCACTATTTGAAAGATTTACTACATTTGTCAACGGAGTATTTGATATGACAGGAATTATCTTCTATCTATCAGTAATAGTATTAGGCGTATTCCTTACTATTCAATCTCTAGAAAAGAGGAGATACAACTAATGAAAGACAAGAAAAAAATACTAAATGTAGCCTCAAAAGGAGGATCATACTCAATAGTAGTAACAGCTATTGTAATAGCTATATTAATAGTAGTAAACGTACTAGTATCAGTACTACCTACTAAATACACTAAATACGATATTAGTTCTTCACAACTATATTCAATAACCAGTTCTACTAAAGTAGTAGTAAACGCTCTTGAAAAAGACGTAACTATCTATTGGGTAGTTCAAAACGACCAAGAAGATAGCGTAATTGAAAACTTACTTGATAAATACGATAGTCTATCCGACCATATCACCGTTGTGAAAAAGAACCCTGACGTCTATCCTACTTTCACACAAACATATACCAGTGAAACAGTAGCCAACAACAGCTTAATCGTTGAATGTGGAGATAAGTATAGATATATTGCCTACAGTGATATTTATCTAACTGATGTAGACTATACAACATATTCATATAACTATAGTTTTGATGGAGAAGGGGCTATCACTTCTGCCATAGATTATGTAGTATCTGATGAATTACCAAAGATATACACTCTACAAGGACATGGCGAAAGTGACTTACCTAGTGAATTCTCAAGCCAATTAGAAAAAGAAAACTATGAAGTAGAATCTTTATCTTTATTAAACATTGATGAAGTACCAGAAGATGCTGATTGTTTATTAATCTATGCACCTACTAGTGATATTTCAGAAGAAGAAGCTACACTTTTAGAAAACTATGTAAACAATGGTGGAAAACTACTAGTTATGGCAGGCCCTACTCAAGATGGCACATTAACTAATTTATATAGTGTGCTAAGTAGCTATGGTGTAGATACAGTAGATGGCATTGTTATTGAAAGCGATAGAAACTACTATACTTTCCAAATGCCATATATCCTACTTCCAGAAATGCAATCTAGCGATATAACAGATCCACTAATTAATTCTAACTATTACGTGATATTCCCTCTTGCTCAGGGACTAACTATACAAAGTACAAGCTCTGCAACCTCACTTCTAACCTCATCTAGCACATCATATAGTAAGGTAGACGGCTATAACCTAACTACCTACGATAAAGAAGATGATGATATCGATGGTTCATTTGCCCTAGCTGTACAAGTAAATACAAGTAATGATGGAAGCCTAATTTGGTTTGGCTCTAGTTACTATCTAGAGGATTCCTATAATGCATATTCTTCTGGCGCTAACCTAGATATGACAATGAACGCTTTATCTGAATTAATTGGTGAGCGTGAGGCTGTTTCCATCAGAAGCAAGAGCCTTAACTACAACTACTTAACAATCTCTGAATCTAACGCTTCTACATTAAAGACTTGGATGATTGGCATCATTCCTGGAGTATTTGTGATATATGGAATTATCACTGTAATTGAAAGGAGAAGAAAGGCTCATGTCTAAGAAAAATAAACTCTACGTTTTGCTTGGTGTTCTAGTCGCTATTTCACTTGTAACTGTTCTTGTAAGCAAACGTGAAGAAAAGAAAGAAGAAATAAAGAATAGTGGCGAGGAAATATTAGCTATCTCTAAAGATGATGTAACTCAAATTTCCTGGAACACTGGTAAGCAATCTCTATCTTTTAGCAAGTCTGATGATACTTGGAAATATGATGAAGATGAAAACTTCCCAGTAGATGAAGATAAGATCAATTCCATACTTGAACAATTTGAGTCTTTCTCTTCACAATTTGTGATTGAAAATGTAACAGACTATTCTCAATATGGACTAGATGATCCAACTTGCACCATCAATATCTTTACTGAAGATAATGCCTATACTATTAAATTAGGCGACTTCTCTAGCATGGATGAAGAAAGATATGTGGATATTGGCGATGGAAATGTTTATCTAGCAACAAGTGATCCATATGATAGTGTTAATGTAAAAATAAGCAGTCTTGTGAAAGATGATGAGATACCTACCATTAAAGATGTAACTAGTATTTCCTTTACAGGCAATGAAAACTATACTATCACCAAACAAGATGAAAGCACTAGTATTTGCACAGATGACCTATACTATACTGATTCTAAGCCACTTGATAGCGATCTAATTAGCTCATATGTATCAGCTATTAATAATGTCACATTATCTGGATATGTTAGCTATAACGTAACTGAAGAAGAACTAAGTTCATATGGACTTGATAATCCAGATTTAACTATCAATGTAGTATATGGCGATGAAAATGATGAGGTTACTTTAGAAATTGGCTCAAATAAAGAAGAAATGGAAAAGTATAATGAAGCTGTTGAAAAAGATAGTGATGATTTGCCTGATGTTACAAGATACATAAGAGTAAAAGACTCACAACTTGTCTATGAACTATCAGAAAGCAACTATACTTCTCTAACTGCTGCTTCATACAATGATTTGCGTCATCAAAAGTTATTTACTGGTGACTTTGATGAAGTATCTTCAATTGAAGTAACACTTGATTCAAATACATATACTTTCACAAAAGAAGATGATACTTGGAAATACAATGATGATGAAATTACGGTTGATACTCTAGAGTCTTCTATTAAAGCTTTATCTGCTAGTGAATTTACAAGCGATACAAGTTCTAATCAAAAGGAAGTATCTATCACATTAAATCTAGATAATGAAAGCTATACTACTTTCAAGATTGATTTATATCGAGTAGATGGTGAAAAATGTCTTGCTTATGTAGATGATACGCCAATTGCTTATGTGCTTAGAACTACTGTAGTAGATCTAATTGAAGCAATAAACAAGATTATCTTATAGTTAATCTTAAATTATTAGTGGTCTAAATCTTATATTTTTTAATAGATTTAGACCACTATTTTTTATTTAGTAAAAACTAGTACGATAAATATTCCTTTATTTATCGTACTTTTAAATAAGAAAATTGATATCAATTATTAGTGGTCTAAATCTTACTTTTTTTGACACATTTAGACCACTAATAATCGTCTATATTGTCTAAGCAAAATAATTAGTTTAAAATAGATAAGTATATTAGTTCAAAATTGAACTATTGGAGGATAAATGAAAAATACCAAAGATATGTCTACTGGAAGCATTCCTAAATTATTTGCTTCTCTAGCTATTCCAGCAGTAATAGCTCAAATAGTAAACCTTCTATATAACATAGTCGATAGGATGTATATTGGCCACATTGCCGATATTGGTGCTACAGCTTTAACTGGAGTAGGCTTATTTACGCCAATTTTAATGTTGATGAACGCCTTTGCAATGTTAGCCGGAGCAAGTGGTGCCCCTATTGCAGCTATCTACATGGGCCAAAAAGATAATAAGAAGGCTGAAAAAGTAATGGGCAACTGTTTTGCGTTACTTATTATTCTTTCAATAATATTAACAGTTATTTTCTATATATTCGCTCCAAATTTACTTACAATGTTTGGTGCTAGTGAAGCTACTCTTCCATATGGTGTTGATTACGCTAGAATTTATATTCTAGGTACAATTTGTGTGTTGATTGTTATTGGTATGAACCCATTTATCACAACACAAGGCTTTTCTAAAATATCAATGATGACTACTTTAATTGGTGCCATTATCAATATCATCTTAGATCCAATCTTTATCTTTGCCTTTAACATGGGTGTTAAGGGAGCAGCTTTAGCTACCGTATTATCTCAAATGGTAGGTGCTATTTGGATTTTGTCTTTCCTTACTAAAGAAAACACTAATTTAAAATTAAGAAAAGATAATTTTAAATTAGAGAAAGAATATATTGTTCCTTGTCTTTCGCTAGGCATTTCTTCTTTTGTGATGTTGTCTACTGAAAGTATCCTATCTATTGCCTTTACATCTTCTTTATCAAAATATGGTGGAGACTTAGCTGTAGGAGCTATGACTATTATCACAAGTACTTCCCAACTTGTCACTCTTCCATTGCAGGGAATATGCCAAGGTGGCCAGCCTATTATGAGCTATAACTTTGGTGCTAGAAATAATGATCGTGTAAAGGAAGCGTTCGAAGTTCAATTTATATCTTGTATTACTCTTTCAATTATTTTCTTTATTCTAATGGAAACAATGCCAAGTGTCTTTGCGAATATCTTTACTTCAAACAAAGAACTAACAGAGTATACTGCTTGGGCACTTAGAATATATATGGCTGGTATCTTCTCTATTGGTTTTCAAATCGGTTGTCAACAGGCTTTCATGGCCCTTAAGCAAGCAAAGATTTCTCTATTACTAGCATGCCTTAGAAAGATTATTCTATTAATACCATTAATTTATATTCTTCCTAGTATTATTTCGGATAAAGTATTTGCAGTATTTTTAGCTGAACCAGTTAGTGATATTATCGCAGCCGCTATAACCACTGTATTATTCCTTACTAAATTTAATAAGATCCTTGAAAAAGGTCCTGAAAATAATTAATTGAGTTTAAAAAAATAAAACTTCCGCAAGTAATATTGCGGATTTTTTTATTTAAGGTGCGCATAATCAAATTTATAGTACTTCGTATACTTGCGCATAATTTGAGAAAATATTATAACATCCTTGTATAAAAGGGCATTTTATGATTTTAAAATGATATCAAATAGATTTTATTATTTCTAACAACAGCAAGCTTAAATGCAAAAACTATCCAATAGAGGTTAAATCTAACAAAAAAATACAGCACCGTATCATTAGATAACTTTATTTCCGAATATAAAGATAGAATTGACGAAGCATATATCATTCATCCTAAAAACCTGTCTTTTAAAGAAGGGGGTTATTTGTTTACCTCCTTATATGACTATTTGTTTATAAAAAGCGACAAATTGTCGGTATAAATGTCGCAAAAATTGTCGCTTTTATATAAAAATGTCGGTATAAATGTCGGTTTAAAATTAAAAATGTCGCTTTTCTATTCCACATTAACAGAATCATGGACTGTTTTATAATATGTAGTTCTAGATTGTTTACTCTTCTCTAAATAATTATTCTCCACCAAATTCTCTAGAATGTTTTTTCTAAAATAGCTAGAATCAGCAATGCCTAAATATTCCGCAATCTCGCTAGCTTTTCTTTGCTTACTATAACAATATCCCAAAACCTTTTTGTCGTGTTCTGTTCCATTTTTAACAGGCACAAAATTAAGATGAGGAATTCCATTTTCTTCAATGCCTTCTGCGTATGTTAAATCAGGAAGTACTAAAGTAAAATGATCTGAGGTCGAATATATATATGGCTTATGTAATTGGTCAACATTTTTATATTCTTCTGAAATTTTATCAAAGCCTGTTCCGGCCGCTTCCATCACATTGCACATAACCAATATTGAAGAGATTAATTCATTTCTTCTTTTAGAAATGATTTTAGATAAATCATAGGTTTTTTCTATTTTATCCCCTTTAAAAAAACTGCCAGGAGAAGAAATCTCTAATCTGTCTTTATACATATCCAAATCAATTTGTGTTCCATCAATATAATAGTCTCGATGTGCCACCGCGTTGATAATTCCTTCAAATATCGCTCTTAAAGGATAGGCATCTACATTTATTCTAGAATCATCTTTCTTAATTATTGAATGATTCATTCTCTGTTTAACGAATTCATTCATATACTCTATTATAGAAATAATATTTCCATGGAATTTGTTTACAGTAATAATTCTCTCACTGCCTTTATTAAATCCTGAAAAAACCGAACATTGTACTTCCGTTTTCAATCCATCATAGTCATCTTTAAAAAGTAGTGCTCCATTTGCTAGATAGCCATCTTTATTAAAAAAGCCAAGAGACTCTAAAGCCTTCTCCTTTAGTTGCTTACCATCATTATGCTTTGAATAATACTCTCTTAATATTTGGAAATCATCAAAACTATACCTTACATTCGTATGCATCAAATCATACTGAGTATTTTTACTGGCTAAACTCATTTCGATAATTTCTTCATAAGTGGCTCCATTTGTAAAACCTTCTCTTCTTACAAAAATAGAAGGAATTCCCTTATACTTCAAAACCACCGGTTTAGTTATAGATTCAAATACGTGGATATGAATAATGTATCTTTCTGTTTTGTTAACGATGTACTTGATAAAAGAAACTTTTGTTTGAGGCACTGGAACTAGATGTTCATTTAGTTGGTTATTAAAATAATTTCTTTGTGAATCAACTTCCTCTTTTTGAAAGCCAATTAATTTATTAGTTTGGTCTTCTACACCAATGACAAAATCTCCACCAGATGTATTCGCAAAACCAGCGATGGTTTTAAGCCAGCCTATCACATCTTCTTTATTAAGAACTTTCTTGCATTCTAACTTACTAGACTCAAATTTATCCACATCCATAATATCTTCCAAAACCATATCGATACCTCACTTTGAACTACTTCAAGAATACTTCAAAGTAACTTCAAAGTCAACTTCAATATAACTTCAATATCTACTTCAATATAACTTCAAACAAACTTCAATTACTTCAAGGAAAAATAAATTTAACTTTATTTTAACTTGCTGGTAACTTGCTGAAGCAACACATATCAATACATTAAAAGTAAAAATAAAGCTCCCAAGATAGAAACTATCTATAGGAGCTTATTTAATTTTGACATTTAGCAAAGCGCTACTTTGTATTTGTATTGCTTATTTTATAAACACAAGCCTTCTTGGTTTCTGACCAAATCCAGTTTTTAGAATTCATTTCCTCATCACAAGTAACGATTCCATCATGGTTAGTGTCTTTAGGATCATATGATTTACCAGCTTCATTCTTTAATCTTTCATACTCTTCCTTAGCACTTACTAGTCTGTTATACGCATCAGTAAGGTTTTTATTTGCTTCCGCATCACTCTCACTAATATAATCAACTAGCTTAACTGTTTGGCCATTTACTGTAACATCTAATTTACAGAAATCTTCGTAAATTCTAGTGGCATTGTCTATCTTTTGTTTAGAGGCGTCAGAATATGTAACGGTGCCAATTTCATCAATATAGCTTATCGCATTGTCTAATTCTCTATATGAAGATAATACTGCATCAAATTCGTCTTGGACTTTATCAATTGCATCTATTTTTTCTTCAAACGATTTTTCTGTATTCGAAACATCTTTTACATCAGTTATCGCATCATCAATTAAGTTGTTTGTGTTATTGCCATCATCATCCTTCTTTGAAGATTCGATTTCATCTGTAACACCATCTATATAAGCATCAAGGTAAGCCTCATATTGCTCAGCTTCAACAACAGTTACAACACATGTTGCTGTTCTATCATATCCGCCAATAGAACCATCTTTATCATAGTAATCACTAGCAGTTACCGTAATGACAGTTGTTCCTTCTTCTAAAGCAGTGATTTTCCCATTACTATCAACTGTAGCTACACTAGGATTAGATGACTTATATGTATAAGTAACACTTTTCTCTTTTACCGAACTTGCGGTTTGGTTTTTAACGTTAGCTATTAGAGTGTCACTATTCCCTTCAAAAATAACACTATGTGATTTATTCAATGTTACTCCTTCAACAAGTTCGGTTACATATACTTTCCATTCTGCTGCAGCTTGTCTATGGTCCTTATTTATACCATTTGCCGAAGCAGTAATAACTCCTGCACCACCTGTTTTACCAGTTATAGTAGCTTCTTTTGAACCTGAAGTTGTCAAATAAACCAAATCATTACCTTTAAAGCCGTTTGTGTAATATGTTGATTGTAGACTATCATCATACGCATCACTTGGATTAATAACAGCAGATATTGTAGCTTGGTTCTTTTTAGAATCCTTAGCATTGCTATAAACACGTACAACATTTTCTTTTTTGCCATCAACATAAGTGGTGATGCCTTCTACTAAAGCTTCAACATAAATTGGATAATCAGTTTCTTTTGTTACTGTCTTACCATTTTCTTCATAATAAGCAACAGCTTTAACAATTACTTCATCATCAGAAACTGTTGTTAAACCATCTTTAACCCTTAAATCAGCAGTTGTATTATCTTGAGAATCTACATTTAGAGTTACTAAATCGCTTCCTTTTGTGATAGACCATTCTACCTTGGCATATTGTGCATTCAAAGGGCTAGAATGTAGGCTTAATTTTACAGCCTTATCACTATCTTGTGTAGCATTATAATAAACAACGCCAACCTCTCCTGTATCATTATTTTGTGAAGGCACAATAACAATGTTTTCTGGATGAGCTTGAACATTTACTGTACATGTAGCGCTTGCATAAGTGCCATCTTCCTTAGTGCCAACTGATTCAGCAACAATTGTTGTAGTGCCGTATCCTACTGCAGTAACTTTTCCATTTTCATCTACTGTCGCAATAGTTGGATCCTCACTCTTCCAAGTAATTCCACCTACAGTTGCGTTATCTGGATTAATAGTCGCATGTAAAGTAGCAGTATTTTCACCATCTTTACAATTTGTGTAAAGAGTTACATTATCTTCCTTTAAATCAATACTATTAACATAAGTTGTTGAAGTGTCTTCTTCAGCATAGATAGTTATATCAATTTGTTGATATTTACTAGATTCTTCAGTACCATAATTGTTACTATAGAATGTTTCAAATGTTAAATAGCAATTGCTTTCTGGTATCCATTCAATTGAACATTGTCCATCAGAATCTTTATTATATACAGTTTCTTTCTTTAATATTTCTTCTTTACTATTTTTATCTTTAATCGTTAGATTTAGCTTATAAGTCTCACCATCATGAACACCTGGAGTTCCATGAATCACACCCGCAAGTATTATGGTTTGTTTAGAACCACTCTTTACATATAATCTGTCTCCATACGAACCTTCTTTTATATCTGCATCAGCAGGCTGACTTATTTTAGTACCCCAAGCAACACCATCTGGTCCCCAAGTCATTTTGTCAGTAGATGTCCATACCTTGAAACTAGCAAGATTAGAAACCACCACTCTACAAGTAGCACTTGCTTTATTTCCATCTTTATCTTTTCCATCTGATGTAGCAGTAATTGTTGCCTCACCAGCACCTA
>CAVDDT010000037.1:0-25983 GCA_963607765.1 Paratractidigestivibacter sp.
GGATTAAGCTGGCAACTAATATCTTTGATAATCGAAAGATTAGACAAATAGAAACATTGCCTGATGGAGACTCAATCATAGTGATATGGGTGAAATTATTATGCCTTGCAGGAACAATCAATGATTATGGATTGATATACCTAACCAAGGAGGTACCATACACTGACCAAATGCTAGCATCTCAATTCAATAGGCCACTACCTACAGTGCAACTAGCACTCCAAACGTTTCAACAATTCGGAATGATTGAAATTGTAGACAATGTGTTGATGATCTCGAACTGGGAGAAATATCAGAGCATAGAAAAAATGAACGAGTTAAGAGAATACAACCGACTAGCTCAACAGAAATGCAGAGCAAAGAAGAAAGCGCTGCTACCCGTCAATGACAAGTCAATGACAAGTCAATCAAGTCAAGGTATAGATATAGATAAAGATATAGATAAAGAAGAAGATATAAGAAATATATATATAAGAGAGAGTATAGAGAGAAAACCCACTCTAGAAGATGTAAAAAACTATATCAAAGAAAATAATCTAAACGTAAACGCCCAATACTGGTACGACTACTACGAATCAAATGGCTGGTTAGTAGGTAAGAATCCAATGCAAGACTGGAAAGCCTGCGTAAGAAGATGGAACAAGACTGAAAAAGCCAACGGTAGAAGATATGCCGAAGAGGAACAGGAATACAAGAGTGACCGTAAACCTCTTACACCTGAACAGCAAGAGTATCTAGAAAAGAGAAGAAAACATGAATAGCTGGTCAAAGTTCCATGCCAAAAAAACAACAATAGATGGAATTACGTTCGCTAGCAAAAAGGAAGCTAAACGATACCAGGAACTAAAGTATCTAGAAAGAATAAACGAAATAGAAGATCTAAAGATGCAGGTTCCATTCGTATTAATAGACAAGTCCAACTATGGAAGAGCAATTAAGTACGTAGCTGACTTCACATACTACGAAATGGGCATGTATGTAGTAGAAGATGTAAAGGGAGTACGTACCCCAGTGTACAAGCTAAAAAAGAGAATGTTAGCGGAGCGATATGGAATCGTAATAAGGGAGACATGATGAATATAAGAGAACTAGAGATACTGGAGGAAGCACTACGGTACAGCATGAAGCACAGCAGTGAGGCTCATCCAGTAAATTCCAATGAAGAGCTGGAAGAGGTATACCGCATGGTACTAAATGAGTTAGCCAGGAAAGAAGATGCCTACCAGGATGGATTGGAGTTTGAATATGGTGAATAGATATAAACTTGCAGTCTTCAACATGGAGGATTGCCTAGATAAAGAAAAGAAAAAAGAAGTGGCTGGCAGTCTAGAACTTCTTCTAGGCCTAGCACACAAGGAAGATAGTAAAAGCCCAAATCTAGAGTGGCACCACGTAGCGGGAACAAAGGCAATGTACTCGGCATACCACTGTCCAAGATGCAGGTACGAGTTCGGTGATAATTTAGAGTACATCGAGTATTGCCCTAAATGTGGCCAAAAGATAGACAACAGCATCTACTTTGAAGAGGAGTAAATATGAAAGGACAAGAAAAAAGGGACTTCAACAAAATAAGAAGAAGATTCGAGAAAGCCAACAGCAAATATCAAGCTGGAAGGCTTTCAAAGGAAAATTACAACAAGGCGGTTCTTCTACTTAGAACAGCCCTAGTTAAGTGCCAAAGCCAATATGAACATTAAGGAGCATGAACTAGAAACGCAGTTTGAAACACTATGTGGTGCAGCGTTATATGAGGCATGCAAATACATGGAAGGCTGTCCAGATGAGCGTAGGCACCACAAATGGTGTACTGAAAAGAATATCGACTGTAAGGTGTGCTGGTTTTATACCTTACTAGAAAGAATGGAAAATAAATGGATAAAAAAGACATAAGTAAAATGGCTCAGGAAATAGAAAAAATGCTAAAGATTAGCGGAGCAGGATACGAAGATATCCTAAAGATAATCAGTGAGGTTAACAAGCAAGCATACAGTGAGCAGGTGCGAAAGAGAAACAAGAAACTTGGAGGAGAAAGATAATGCCTGAATACATTGGGAAATTACTAGAAACAGTCTACGAATACGAAGGGCTGTACTATTCGGAAACGGACTTGTCATACGAGTTAGGAGATTTATATGGCGGTAGCTTAAACAGCCTTTACTGGGCCAAAAATAGAAACAATGAAGCGTATGAAGCAACATTCTACTATGTGAATGATGACCCAGAAGTGGTATATGACTCGGCTGAAGAGCTAATCGAAAAAGAGTGCCAAGACATAGAAGTAGACCCAGATGAACTGGTCTCGCTAATAAACGAGATACACGCATGAGGACTCAATCAAAAGTAAAGCAAATCCAGGCGACATACAAAGGCTGGAGAGCTGTGCAAACGCCCTGGAATGACTGTGGTTTTAAATACTACGCTAGGCGATACATCGACCCAGCAGGAAACGAATCGCTCCATATAGGAAGGGCAAGACATGTAACCAGAAAACAACTAAAGCTAGGTCTAATGGCATGGGTTGACAAAGAACTATTCAAGGCACTATTCAGCGAGTTAGAAGAAGGAGGCGAGCATGATCATTGTTAAATTCATGATTATGTATGTAGCGGTGTTGATGTTCGAAATACTGTTGGAGCTCTTTTTGGAAACACTTCTAGGAAAGAAAGATGGTTCAACAGCAACATCCTTAATATGGAGCGCAATAATAGCTGTGATATTTATGAAAGTGATGGGATGGATATGAGAAAAGAAAATCAAAGAATTTACTCCTGGAACAACTTCGAAGGCACTGCCAACGAAATAGCTGAAATGGCAGGAGTGAAAGTAAGGACGGTGTCATTAAGCGCATCGACAAAAGATTACAACGTCAAAGGTCATAGTGTAGAAGAAATAGGAGTAAATAAACAAATATTCCAAGCATACAACCCTGATACTGGAGAAAAAAACGAGGGGACAATAGATGATTTAGCAAAGTTGATGCATTACGCGATTGGCACACTTAAAGCTGCATGTCGATACAAGAAGATGGTCGGCGGTTGTTGGATACGCCAAATAGGAAATAAAACCGAATACCTGGAGGCCAATCAATGAAAAAAGAATATCAAAAAATATATCATTGGAACGGGCACGAAGGAACAGCGGAAGAGATAGCAAAATTAGCTGGTGCAGCGCAACAAACAGTATACTTAACCGCATCAGGAATATGTAATCTAAGAAAACACGAAGTGGTCGAGGTAGGAATAAATAGAAAAGTATATCGAGTGTATAACTCAAAAGAAGAATACATAGGCACAACGGATGAGCTAGCAAAGATGTTATATTACTCTCCAGCAACAATCAAAAATGGGTGGAAATATAGGAAAAAAGGTAGAAAGTGTAGCGGCTACAATATTGAACTTATAGGAGACAAAATAGAATACTACAAAGGATTTGAACCACTCCAGGAGGAAACATGGAAATAGATGACATAGATGACATACTAGACATCATAAAAAGAATCGAAAATGTTGGAACCAAATGCTGGGAGACTAGCTGTGTAGGCAAGTTTCAACAAACATATGAAAATGAGTATCGCGTTTATACCGAGATAGGCCACACAATCAAAATCAAAATCACGGAAGAAATGGTAGACACAGGTTGTAAAGAAAAGCCAATACTAAAACAAGGAGAAATAAAATGATAAATAGCGTAACATTGGTCGGTAGACTTACAAAGGATATCGAACTAAAGAAAACAAGTAGTAATATATCAACATGCACATTCACAGTGGCGTGTAATAGAAGATATGCAAAAGAGGGAGAGCAACAAGCTGACTTCATCAACTGTGTAGCTTGGAGACAATCGGCTGAGTTTCTAGACCGCTATGCCAAGAAGGGTGATATCGTAGGCGTAACAGGAAGAATCACCACTAGAAATTATGAAGGCCAAAACGGTAAGGTTTATGTAACTGAAGTAACATGCGACAGTGTGCAACTAATCGGCGGCAAAGAAAAAAGCGAAGAGAAAAGTGAGACATTCTACAGAAAAGAAGTAGACAGTGATAGCCACTTCAGGCAGGAGACGCTAAATGGAGATGATCGTGGTGCTGATGGTTTCAAAGAGTACAGCGATATCAAAACGGATGACCTTCCATTCTACTAGGAGATGATATGTGGACAAGAAATATCAATAACGAGCTAGTCAATCTAGCAACAGTGGAAAAGATATTCATCCAAACAAGGGGGACAACTCAAACCCCCTTGTTCCTAATCAATGCCAGGATGATGTCTGGTAGTATTGAAACATTAGCTGAATATCGCACGAAGAAAAAAGCTGATGAGAAACTAAGGGAAATAAGCAAGCAACTAGAAGGGTAGTCTATGAATGATGTAGAGGCATTAGAAAGAAGACTAAGACTGTACAAATACAATCAGGAGAAGATAGATAAGTGGCAAGCGGAGATAGATGGACTATACGACCAGCTAGGTGGCTATAAGTCCCCACCATTCGATAGAGAACCAGTTCACTCGCCAAAGAATTTAGAGCAGGAGTACGAGGTAAGAGAGCGTATAGCAACCCTAGAGGAAAGAGTGAAGCGCCTGTCAAACGAAAATGCTGAACTAGACCAAATACTAGCAAAAGTGCAAACAAGCCTGTACGAGGCTGTAATCAAACGATACGTGGAAGGTACAAACCTGAGACAAATGGAAAAAATCATGGGTTATAGCCACATGCAGGTAAATCGAATATTAAAAGCTGAGTTGCAGCGTATAATCAAGTAAGATGTTACATGTAACATGGTTTTAGGTGCTAATATGGTAGTGTACATAAGTACAAAGGAATAGCCTCCTTGAATATCAAACGATGTGATAAGTAGTAAAGCCAGCAGGAATGCTGGTTTTATTATTGGAGAAAGTAATGGGAATTTGGAGAACAAAAAACGGAAGGAAAATTTGGATAGAAGATGATGAAGAAAGAGAAGAAACTCTATCGGATGCATTAATGAATAAATATGCTTTTAGTAATTTGCCAACCATTAAAACAACAAGTAAAGAGTACCGCTTGGTCTACGAAGCAGTAAATAATTTTAAATATCATGATCATAAAAATGATAGGTTTATCAAGGCTGAATGTATGAATGGTTATTCTTATATTGTCGAAAATCATGGATATAATAATTATAGGGTTATTGCGAAAAAGGAAACAAAATGAGCAAAAGAGAAGACTTATATAAAAAGCTTAGAACTATATCAGACGATGACTATTTGACAAGCGCGTGTGATACTTGGCTTGATAGTGAAGAAAAAATTGAAGAAATGGTAAAAGCGTTTAATGAAGGTGGTCTTAAAACAAATGATGATGTTCTTATAAAAATTCTTGAATTAGAATATAACAAGGATGTGATGAAGAAATGACAGACAACTTCAAAGCTGTATATAGAATTCTTTCTTCACTAGAAGAACAAATGGATAAACCAAGCGTTGATGTTTCAAAGTTTGACAGCGAACAATTAGGAATCACAAGAGAGCGCTGGATTAAGTACCTGGAGATGATGGAAGACGTAGGATATATAAAAGGCTGCAGGATTTATACCAACATGTATGATGAAACAGAGTGTGATACTGAGAACATCAAAATCACATTAAAAGGGCTTGAGTATTTGCAAGAAAACTCAATTATGCAGCGGATATATAAGACAGCCAAAGGGATAAAGGAGATAGTGAGCTAGAGAAATCTAGCTTTTTTAATAGGGGAGACAATTAAAAGATATATACAGCCTTCCAATCGATGTGATAGATGATGATAAACCAAAAATAAATGATTTACATCCTACCATGAAGCCAATCACTCTTATAGGAAAACAAGTTGCTAATTCCAGCAAAAAAGGAGGCCTGGTGCTAGATCTATTCGGAGGTAGTGGTTCGACAATGATAGCGTGTGAACAACTAGAAAGAACATGCTACATGATGGAATACGACCCACACTACGCTGATGTGATTGTAGATCGCTGGGAAAGCTTCACAGGAAAGAAGGCAACAAAACTATGAACAAAGAAATAATGTATAAATTTTATAGAACTAAAACAGGGAAAATATGTAGGTACGAAGTTGATAGCAATGGAACGTTAGAAAGAAAGCGTGCCAAAGCAAAAATGAGGGGCGACAAAACTCAAGAAAGAATAACTGGAGTAGCTTCAAAGCCAATTCTAGTAGATAGGCACAAAAAAGGAACTACAACATTTGATGAAGGGTTCAAAAGAAAAGATAAAAAAGATGAACTAAAAGCTGGTGGACTTATTAAAAATAAACTCCATAGAGACCTTCATCATTTGAAAGAAAAAAGTGAAACAGGTGTCAAAAATCCTGATTTATTAATGGATGGCAAATATAGCGAAATAAAAACCAGCCGTGGAACTGATGTAGATAAACTTGTTAGAAAAGGCATAAAGCAAACTAACGAACATGGCGAGGAAAAAGCTGGTGATATTTATTTGAACTTATACAATGCAAAATCATCAAAGCAAGAAATCGATAGGCAAATAAGAAAAAGAATGGCCAGGTCTTATAGAAACAAAAAGACAAAGACCATAGCTATGTGGAGAGGCAATTATAAAGAATATGGAAAAAAGTAAACAAAAAGGAACCAAATGGTTCCATAAAGGCGTAATCCTCATCCAATTCAGGGACAAGGCCGCCTTTTAATCGCTTTTATGATACCCAAATATCATAAAAAATTCAAGTAAAGGAGAAACAATGATAGAGAAAGTAAACCCAAGTCATCCAGACAAGGTGGCGGATAGAATTGCAGGAGCGATTGTAGACTATGCCTATAAACTGGAAGACAATCCAGTAGAGCTATCATGTGCGATAGGTGATACAGAAATAGATGGCAAGCCATATAGCGAGATAGTAGAAAACGCAAGAGAGTACATCAACAAGGTCGGTGGTTTCGAAAGGTTCGCAGAGTGGGGGCTGTACTAATGACCAGGATTAAACTTCTAAGTAGACTAGAGGAATAAGTCATAGACAAAAGAGACAACCTGGTGATGTTTACCGCTGACCAAAGCCGAGAAGAAGCCAAGGCAAACGGGCAAAAAGGTGGCAAGGCAAGCGGAGAAGCCAGGAGGAAGAAAAAAGCCCTCAGAGAAATAGCACAAATGATGATGGATAGGCCAGTCCTAGGAGCAGACAGAAACAGACTTCTAGAATCAGGGATTAAAGAAGAAGACCTAAACAACCAATGGGTGCTATTAACACAAGGGCTAATCGGTAAGGCCATGCAAGGTGATGTAAAGGCCTTCACCAAAATACAGGAACTAGCTGACCAACAAACAAACACTCTAATAGAGATACGAAAGCAGGAGCTGGAGTTAAAAAGGCGTGAGCTAGAGCTCAAAGAAAAAGAGCTGGAGCTAAGGCTTAACCAAGGTGGGGATGATGAAAAAGTAATCATTGTCCACGACCTAGAGGATCTAGATGAGCAAGATAGTTAGGATAAGCGAGCTGATTATTCCAAAGTATTATCCAGAGTACACAGATAAAAGAAAGACTCATCACATACTTAGTTCAGGAAGAGCTGGAACAAAGTCAAGTGAGGCTTCAATAAAAGCTGTGGACAAAATAGTAAGTGAGGATAACTGCTCGGTCATTATTATCAGGAAGTTCCACAACAAGATAAAGAAAACAGTCTACAAAGAAGTATTAAGGGCGATAAAAAGATTAGGACTTCAAAAGAAGGACTTCAAGATAACAACAGCGCCCATGGAAATTAGATACAAAAGGAATGGCAATACCATATACTTTACTGGATCAGATAGCATAGACGATACAAAAGGTATCATCGATGAAGAGAAGCCCATCAAGCTCGTAGTTATTGATGAGGTGACAGAATTCTTCGATAAAGGGGAAGGAGAAGATGAACTACGAAACATAGAAGCAACATTCGTAAGAGGTAACAACGAGGACTTCACAATGCTGTATCTATTCAATCCGCCAAGAAATCCAAAAGCACCAGTCAATGAGTGGAAAAACAAAATGGTAGAGAGACCTGACTGCCTAGCAATTCACACTGATTATAGAGACGTGCCAAAAGAGTGGCTTGGTAAAAAGTTAGTAGAGTCAGCAGAACAAGAAAAACAAGCTGATGAGAAGATGTACAGGTGGCTATGGCTAGGCGAAAGCGTAGGCATAGATGAAGTCATCTACTACATGTTTGATGAATCCAAACATATGATGGATACATCAGAGAAATACAAAGACATGGCAATAGTAGGAATAGGAATCGACTATGGCCAGATGAATGCAACAACGTTCCAGGCGTTCGGTTTATCGTTTAAAGACAAGAAAATCTATGGAATAGATGAGTACTACCATAGTGGCCGAGAAACAATGAAGCAAAGAAGTCCAAGCCAATATGCAGCCGACTTTAAAGACTTCAAGGAACGGATAGAAAAAGAAACAAGCAAAAAGGTAACATTCGTATATATTGACCCTTCAGCAAGAGGACTAGCAGAAGAAATCAAAAGAGTGTGCCCCGAGGTTCAAATAGTAGGTGCCGACAATGATGTCAAGCTAGGCATTCAAAGAGTGTCAAAGCTGTTGGCATATAACGCGCTTATATTCAGCATCAGGCAAACACATCTAAGAGATGAAATGTACTTATACATGTACAACAAAGACCTGCTGGACAAAGGAAGAGAAGAACCAATCAAAGACCATGACCATTGCGAAGATGCCACCAGGTACCTAGTACAAGGCTTCTGGTCTTATATAAAACAAATGCTACCAAACATAAGTGACAAGACAACGGAAGGAGGAAGAAATGAAAGAGAGTAACTACATAAGTGATGTAATGCAGCGATTAAAAGACCTTGGCTATACCCCATTAGACCAGGAATACTACAAATACATCTACCAGTGGTTAGAATGGTACAAAGGGTACGTAAAAGACTTCCACCATCATAGAATGTTTAACGGTTTAAAGTTCGTAGACGACGACATAGCAAGTCTAGGATTAGCAAAGACATTCGCTCAGCACTGGGCATCGCTATTGTTTAACAATAGGACAACAATAACAATGGATGAAAACGATAGTGAGAGTCAAAATGTGTTAGATGATTTACTACTAAACACCAACTTCAGGCATTACTTTAAAAACACACTAGAAGTAACATTCGCGTGTGGTACAGGAGCAACAACTGAATACCTAGAGAATGGTGAGGTAAGAGTCAACCATATATATGGGCCAATGATATTCCCATTAAAGCAGGTGAACAACGAAATCGTAGACTGTGCATTCGCGTCAATAGATGGTGATGGTTACTATTTGAACATTCACATCAAAAACCCTGATGGAAGCTACACAATCAGGAATGACTGGTTCAAGACAGCTAACATTAATAACAAAGTAACTACAGAAGACATAGAAAGGGAAGACGTAGCTAAAGAGTACACAAGCCCTGTAAAGCTTTTCCAAATCTACAAGCCAAACCAGGTGAACACAATCGATTTATACTGCCCAATGGGTATGGGTATAGCAGCAACATGTATAGATCAATTCAAAACAGCTGACCTTGCATATGACGCGCTCCAAAATGAGTTTAGATTAGGAAAGAAGAAAATCTATGTCCCATTAGATACATTGTCATACAAGACAATAGTAGGACCAGATGGAAGTAACGAACAAGTGCCAATCTTTGATGAAAACCAAACAGAGTACTATGCGCTACCAGGGAATGATGAAACAGGGCACAAGATAACAGAGTATAATCCTGACCTTAGAATCAGCGACCTGGAGACAGGCCTGCAGCTAGCAATCAACCTAGCAGGCATGAAAGCGGGGTTTGGAGAAAACCACTTCACATTTAGAGATGGAAGAGTGTATACAAATACAGCGCAGGTGTTCAGTTCAAACAGTGACCTAAGATACAATCTAATGCTTCATGAAGACATGCTAGGAGCAAGCCTAAAAGAGTTGGCAAGGGCACTTTACTTCTTGAAGGCAGGAGAAGAGTACCAGGGTGATATCAGTATCGACTTTGATGACACAATCATTGAAGACGAACAACAAAAGAAAAACAATGCAATCCTGGAATTAAACAATGGCCTTATTGACAATGTTCAGTACTATCAGGACATCTATGGCATGAGTGAAAAACAAGCTATTGAGTTTGATAAGAAGATACGCGATAGAAAGGCTGAACAGGAAAAGGAAAATAAAGCCCCTGGCGAGGAAGAAGTGGATGAAGAAGACAATGAGCCATTCTTCAACAAAAAAGACGACAGTGAGCCTGAAAACAAACCAGGAGAAGAAATAGAAGGCCAAAAAGAAGAAGAGGAGTAGGTAAATGCTAACTGACAGTGAATTAAGCGCGTTACAAAACGAACTTATAGAGATTTACTCAAAAGTAGAAATCGAGCTGATATTGTCAGTGGCAAACAGGCTCCAGGGTTACAAAACTGTTGATGGCGCGCTGGAATGGAACCTCCGCAAGCTAAGTGAATTAAATGTTTTAAACAAAGACCTTTTAAAGATCATAGCCAAGTATTCCAAAAAAACGGAGAAAGCCATAGAAGGCATGCTTAAACAGGCTATGCTCGCTAATCTAGACAGGGATTATATAAACCAGGCATTCAAAGCAGGTAAAAGTACCATTGATTACATGTCCCTCCAAAACTCTCCTAATATAAGTAAACTGCTAAAATCCTCCGTTTACGATTTAAGCGAGCATTTAAGTCTAATAAATACAAAAGCTATAGAAAGTACGAAAGAGCAGTACACCAAGATGCTAAACAAGGCGTATGTAGAATCGTACAGTGGTGTTTATTCTTACCAGGAAGCAATAGCCAAAGGGATTAAAGAGATGGCTAAAGCTGGTATAAAAGGTGCAACCTATGAATCAGGAAGAAGCATAGGCATAGAACCAGCAGTTAGACGTGATACATTATCAGCAATCATCAATAACATAAACAAAAACGCTATCGAGTGTGCAGAAGAAATGGGCACGAACTACGTAGAGGTTTCTCAACACCTGGGTGCAAGAACAAGCACTAAAAGCAAGATAGCAAACCATGCAGGCTGGCAAGGCAAGGTATATCAGATAGAAGGTTCCAGCGCTGAATATGGAAATCTAGTAGAAGAAACAGGATATGGAGATATAGAAGGCCTAGGCGGTGCCAACTGCAGGCATAGAGTATTCCCGAACTTCCCTGGAGTAAGTGTGAAGAAAAAGATGAAAGTAGACAGCAAGGAAAACCAGGAGACATACAAGGCAAGCCAGGAGCTAAGAAAGCTTGAAAGAGAGTTCAGGAGCAACAAGCGTGAGTGGTACGCCTGCAAAGCTGTCGAAGATAAAACAGGCAAAAAGAAATGTGAGACAAAAGCCGAGAGAATCCTAAACAAGATAAAAGCTATTGAAGAGAAGAATCCAGGAATAGGTTCTAACAGTTCAAGAACACTTATCTTAGAGGATTTAAAAGTATGAGCATAGTTATTTGTAGAGATAAACAAGGAAATATTAGAAAGTTTGACCCTGATGCAACTGATACTAAAGAATATTCAGTTTATCGAAAATATAAATATAAAAACATTAAAGTGGAAAATCATGAAATAGAAAAATTACCACGGGTAGAACCAAAGAAAGAAAAAGGTTTTTCAGAAAAAGAAGAAGATGTAAAAAACTTATATTGGTTAGCAGATACATTTGGCGGAGAAGTTATTGGAAATAATGAACAGGGCAATCCAGATTATACATTTAGAGGAAAATACCTTGAATTAAAAACAATAAATAATTCCAATATATCTACAATTGATAAAAGAGTTCAAAAAGGATTGCACCAAATAAGAAAGAATCCTTATGGCTTATTACTAGATATAACAAAAGCTCATCAACCAAAAGATGTTATAGAAAAGGCAGTGGGTAAAAGAGTTGACCTATCAGGGTGTGATTATGACGTTGTTACAATATTTAAAGATGGGCAAAAATGCTTTGTAAAAAAGTATAAAAGAAAATAAAAAACGATACCGCTGCCCCACACTGGGCATTGCTATCGTTTACACCTTTATATTAGCAAATTCATTAGAAAAATCAATGTGTCTAGCATAAAGACATTAAAGAAATGCGTTCAAATTGGATAGAAGGCAAGTGTAATAGCTTGTCTTTTATTATACATTCGCACTTCTAGGCATTGACTAGCAAGGGCAAGAAAGGAAAAAGAATGGAAAACAACGAAAAAGTTGAAACAGTAACTGAAGAAACAGAAAACCAAGAAACAAAGGACACAGAAGTACTTCAAGATGGCAATGATGGAGAATCAGTAACATTCGAGGAGATTATCAATCATCCTACTTATCAAAAAGACTTCCGCAAAGCAGTTGATAGAGAAGTCTCAAAAGCAATTAAGAGTTATCAAAAGAATCACGAAACCGATGTGGAAAAATTAGTTAGCGAACAAGTATCAGCTAAAGTAAGAGACGTGAAATTCAATGCAACTCTTAAAGAAAAGCTACATGATGCAGGAGTAATTGATAATACAGCATTCATAGCTCACTTAGATTTATCTAAGTTAAAAGAGTCTTATGAAGAGGAAACTGAGAGCATTAAGAATATTGATGATGTCATTTCAAATGCTAGACAGTCTATGCCATATTTGTTTAAACAAGAAAACACAGTGAGCACAACAGGTCAAGCTCAAAACAAATTTGGCAGTAACAAACCAGAAATCAAAGATTTAAAAAGTGCTCTAAGAGCAAAATACAACATTAAGTAAAAGGAGAAAAAATATGATTACATTAAAAGAAGCAAAAGTTACAATGGTTGACCCAGTCGACCAAACAGTCATTGATGAGTTTAGAAGATCATCACAATTAATGGATATGCTACCATTCGCAAATGACGTAGCACCAGCCACAGGTGGCCAAACATTGGTATATGGTTACACTAAATTGAAGACACCTTCTGGTGCATCATTAAGAAAAATCAATGGTGAATACACTGCTAGTGAAGCAATCAAGGAAAGAATGAACGCTGAATTAAAAATCCTAGGCGGTAGTTTCAAGCTAGATAGAGTAATCATCAACACAGCAGGTGCTGTAGATGAATTAAACTTCCAAATGAAGCAAAAAATCGCTGCAACTACTAACTTGTTCCACCAATTAGTCATCAACGGTGACTCTTCAACAAATGAAGATGAATTCGATGGTTTAAAGAAACTATTAAGTGGTTCAACAACTGAGAAGACAACAACTCTAGATATTTCAACTAGCGCATTATTGGACACAAACTACAATGCAGTGTTAGATGAAGTAACAGAGTTCTTATCTCTATTAGCTGAAAAGCCAACAGCATTATTGATGAATTCAAAAATGCTAACAAAGATGAAGAACGTAGCAAGACGTGCTGGTTACTACTCTAGAACAGAAGATGCATTCGGTAGAACAGTAGACAACTGGGATAACATTCCTATGATTGATATGAAGCAATACTACGATGCAACAACTGGTAAGTCTAGCGATGTAGTAGCGATTGAAGAAGATGGCACAACAGCAATCTATGCAATCTGTGCAGCTGAAGATGGTTTCCATGGCGTATCTTTACAAGGTGAAAAAGTAGTAGACTCTCACCTACCTGATATGAGCCAACCTGGAACAATCAAAGAAGGCGATGTAGAATTCGTTGGTTGTGTTGCTTTAAAGAACAGCTTAAAAGCTGGTGTTTTAAAAGGCATTAAAGTAGCGTAGGTGTAAAACATGTTTCCAAAGATTGACTACCACTTCTATGTGGACGAGTACGGAGGAAGCGAAGTAAACGAGGACCAGTTCAATACATACAGCAAAAAGGCGCTACAGTTCATCAACGAGCAAAGCGCCTCTCGCTTACTATTGAATGATCTAGATGAAGATGATACATACTTGGTGAAAATGGCAGCGTGCGCCTTGTGTGACTACGACCTAAACGAAGACAAACGACTTGAAAAAGTAAGAGTAGCGTCCGAGTCGGTAACAAGTCATTCCAGGAGCTATAACTCCAACGCCTACGCCAAGACAAATGAAGAAGTACGAAAAGAAAGAATTCAAACAATCTACGGTTTCTTATTAAGCACAAACCTGCTATATAGGGGAGTTTAAATGTTCCCACATACGATAACAATTTACACATATAGCGAAGATACTGAAACCTACAGTAAACAGGTAGTAAAGGGTGTCTGGTGGGCTGGAAGTGATAGTGTTCCTATCAGCGAAACTAGGAGCCATAGTGCACCAACAACCATCGTAATTCCTAAAGAGCTAATGGACAGTGTAACAGTTGAAAATGGCTGTTATATTGCCAAAGGCGAGCAAAAAGATATTGAGTCAATGGAAGAACTGGAAGGAACGGAAAGTATCCAAGTTTATAGCGTGCAAATAAATGATGCAGGATGTGAGCTAGACAACATCACAATCAATGGAAGTTAAACTAGACGTAAGCGGAATCGTAGACAAGCTTGAACAAATAGATAACCTGGTCGTAGCTGGAGAAGCTAACAAGTTTCTAGCAAACGAAATAATGCGACTAGCGGATGATTATGTGCCAATGGACAGCGGAGTGCTTAAAAATACAGCATTCGTGGGCCCAATGGGTGATGAAATCATCTACCCAACTCCATATGCCAACTATTTATATCAAGGATACCTGATGGTAGACCCGATAACCAAAAAGGGCTGTTTTTACGACCCTAAAACAAATAGACACTGGAGCAGGCCTAACACTCAAAAAGAGTTAACTAGTACGCCCTTACACTTCAAAGGAGAACCACAACGTGGTTCAAAGTGGGTGCAAAGAACATATGACGACTATAGTGAGGAATTAGGCGAGGCATTAAACAAATACATAAAGGAGCAATTATGAACGTTATAGAGGCTTTAAAAGACTATTTCAACACATACCCAGAGTTAGAAACAAAAACAATATTCGTAAACTTCTTGAAGGAAAAAGGTTCATCGTTTTCAATAATTCCTTCACCAGTCCAACCATTAACTGTGACAAACATTGATGGATCATACACAAAAAGATTCGCATTCCAACTGGTGGGAAGATTTAACTACAGCGAAGAAACAAAAATGAATATTCGTAACAGTAACTTCTTCCAGGAACTAGAGGAATGGGTAATCGACAACAACGAAAACGATATCCTGCCTGAACTAGGAGAAGGATATGAACCATTAGCATTAAGAGTAACATCCAATGGCTATCTAATGGGCATATCACCAGATGGAAAGACAGGGCAATATCAGATTAATTTTGAATTAACATACGAAAAGGAGAAATAAAATGGCTGATACAAAAGTACAAGCAATCAAAAGAAGTAAGTTCGCTGAATTTATCAACACTACGCCAAGCTCATCAACACCAACATGGGCAAGAATTGGTAAAGGTGTTGCAGAGAACGAAATCTCATACAATGGCAACGTTGTAACTGAAACATTCATCCACGAAGATAACGCTTCTAACAGCGTAGACTCATATGCACCACAAATCGCAGTAACTCAATACTGCTACAAGGGCGACCAAGTGTTCGACTATGTAGATGGTTTAAGAAAGAAGAGAGCTATTGGCAGCGATTGTGAAACACAATTACTAATGGTTTATGTATATGACACTGAAGATGACACAACATATGCAGCTGAAAGACAAGAAATCTCAATTCAAGTCGATACATTCGGTGGCGCTGGTGGCGAAAGAAACCAAATCGGATACAATATCCTATTCAATGGCGACCCAACAGTAGGAACAGCAACAATCACAGCTGGCGTGCCAACATTTAGTGCTGAATAAATAACAAAGGAGAGAGGGAATGAATAAGATTAATATTGAAAGTAGTGAAACAGTCAAAGTCGAGATCAATGACACTGGTAAATTTATAGAACTAAATCCACTCGATGTGGAGTTTCCATTGAAAGTAGAAAAGGCTTCTAACGAGTTAGATAGAATGCTTAAAAAATTAGAGCAGGAAGTAAACCTAATCGATAAGAAGACTGATGTTAAAGATGGCTTAATGTCAAGGAACACCAGGGATAAAATTCTAAAATACAAGGAATACAACCAGGAATGTGGAAAAGTTATAGACGAGTTATTCGGCCAAGGAACAGTGAACGCGGCGTTTGGAGATAGGAACTACATCGGTATGTACAATGATCTATTCAATTCCCTTGAACCAATCTTCAAAGAAGTGTATGGCAACCCAGAAAACACAATCGCTCATTTAAAGAAGAAATACTCAAAAGAAGACAGTGAAATTCTTAAATGAGAAAGTACCCAACTAAAGTAGAAGTTGATGGAATTGTCATACCAATAGATACAAGTTTCAAAACTGCTCTAAGGTGTATGGAAGTGATAAATGATGACAGCATAAACGACCAGGAAAGAGCCCTGGCGGTCATTTATTTATTAACGGACGATATACCAAAGGTAGACCTAAATAAACTCTTGTTGGTATTAAAAAAGTACTTGCAATGCGGTCAAGAAGAGATACATCCAGTGTCACTGCAAAAAGACATGGACTTAGAACAAGATGAGAAATATATAATCTCATCTTTTATGTTTGATTATGGGATAGATCTAGAAAAGGAAGATATGCACTGGTGGAGGTTTATGGACCTTTTAAACGGATTATCGAGTGAGTGTATACTATCCAGGATAAGAGACATTAGGACTATGGACTTGTCAATCTATAAAGACCCTAAATCGCGAGAAAAGATACTTAAAGCAAGAAGACAGGTCGCACTAAAAATAAAGCACAAAGAAACTGATGAAGAGAAAGAACATCTAGCAAAATTTGAGGAGCACTTCAAGGTACAAACAAACCAACTAGATGATGATGATTATTTATTAGAAGACGAGGAGTAAAAAATGGCAGAAGCATTAAAAGTAAAAATAAGTAGTGACTCCTCTGAATTTAGAGGCGATATTGATAAGAATATCAAGAAGATGCAGGAACTCTCTAGCAAATACAAAGAAGTGAATGATAAATTGTCTTCTAGAGGGCCTGAAGATTTCGCAAAAACACTAAGTAAAGCGTTAGAAAAAAATAATGAACAGCTAGAAAAAGCTAAGCAAAAATTAACGAACCTGGAAGAGGCATACAATAAGCAAGCAGCAAAAGCTCATGAACTTTCAAAAGGTGATGATAATGACGCCTACGACAAAGCACTTCAAAAGCAACAACAACTAGAAACAAAAATGTTGAGTGCTAAAGAAGAAGTGAATAAATTGGAAGAACAGAGCGCTCAAATAACTGCACAAACCACAAATGAGTACAATGCCCAAACTGAAGCCCTAAAAGCACAAGCTGAAGAGCTAAAAAATAGCTTTAATATCTTAGATGCAATTAACAACCAGGATATGAAATACGCTGGAACTTATAGTTTCTTTGATGGGCTCAAAAAGAAAGCAAAAGATGTAGGTTCCTGGTTAGGCGATGCATTCAAGGAAGCAGGGTCTAAACTGGGTGACATATTCAAAGGAATAGGTTCAAAGGTCGGCGCTTTCTTGAGCAGTGGCAAAGATGGCCAAGGAATAGAATTGTTTAAAAAAGGAAGTTTCCAAGAAGCTAACAATGGCTTTAAAAGTTTAACTGGACTAGCTGGTAAGTTTGGTCTTGCAATGTTTGGAGCACAAACAGCGTTCACATTAATCAGGAAAGCTGTAAGTCAAATCCTGGAAGACAATACCCAGTTATCAAATACAATTAGCAGCATCTGGAATGGCCTGGTATCAGCAATAACGCCAGTAGTCAACGCGATAGTTTCAGTCTTGGCAACAGCACTAAACTACATAATCGCAATGATCAATGCAATCGCCAGCCTTGATGTCTTGGGTCTAATGAGCAAAGCCAATAAGAAAGCTAATGCAAAGAGCTCATCAGGAAGTTCAAGCAAGCAAAACCAGCAATACAGTTTTGATACAGCTGAAACGCTACAAAAAAGTTCAGGAGGCGGTTCAAGTGGTACTAGCATAGAAGATTCATACCTAAAAAACGTAGAGTTGAGTGGCGATTTATTAAGATACGCCGAGAAACTAAAAGCAATATGGGCTGATATCCAACAAATAGGTGCAAATCTATGGGAGGGTATCAAAGAAGGGCTCCAATACATGAATAGTGGGGAAAGAATCCTTCAAGTTTGCAAGAATTTAATAGATGCGTTCCTTGATGACATAAAAGCCTGTACTGAAGCAACGGTTGAGTGGAGTGCCAAACTGGACTTCGGGCCTTTGTTTGATAGTGTGGCAACAGCACTAGAATCGCTAGAACCAATTCTAACAGCCATAGGTGATGCAGCGGTGTGGATCTACACAAACGCAATACTTCCAATTGCAACGTGGATAATTGAAAATGGTATACCTGAATTTTTGAATACTGTAGCGAGCGTGCTGGATGTGGTGAACACAGCGTTAGAACAGATGAAAGAACCCCTCCAATATATATGGGATAACTTCATATCGCCAATAGCCACAACAATTGGTGATGTAATTATAAATGCTTTTAAACAAATTCAAGAGTATATGGATAAGCTAGGCACTTGGCTAAGTGACCACCCAGAGTTCGTAGAATTTGTAACACTAGTAGGATCACTAGTTGGAATCGTAACAGCACTAGTTGCGGGCTTTGAATTAGTATCGGCAGCAGTTGGCGTTTTTGCTTCGGTTTTAACTAGCCCAATAGTTATAATCGCCGCAATAATCGCTGCAATCGGGCTACTTCTTGTTTATTTTGGAGACATAGATGCAGCGGTTGATAACTTAAAACTTGTATTCCAAGGTTTAACCGATTTTATAACAGGCGTATTCACAGGGAACTGGGACCTTGCGTGGCAAGGATGTCTAGAAATATTTGAAGGTTTTTCGGGTTTATTGGATAACTTGTGTGATGCGATAGTCAACATGTTTGAGTCAATGGGCATAGATATCAGTGGAGTAATTGATGGAATCAAGCAAATCGCTAGTGGCTTAGTTGAATTTATAGCTGGAGTCTTTACGGGAGACTGGAAGAAAGCATGGGAAGGTGTCAAAGATATCTTCAAGGGTTTATGGAACGGAATCATCTCCCTACTAGAAAGTGCAATCAACTGGATAGTAGATGGCATTAATAAGATTAGTTTTGATGTACCTAGCTGGGTACCAGTCATTGGTGGAAAGCAGTTCGGCTTTAACATCAGCCATGCTTCACTTCCACGATTAGCGCAAGGTGCAGTCATTCCACCTAACAAGGAATTTCTAGCGGTATTAGGTGACCAAACAAGAGGAAATAACATTGAAACACCAGAAGCTCTACTAAGACAAGTAGTTCAAGAGGAAAGTGGATCACAGGAAATCAATATCGTAGCAAACGGTGACATGGCACAACTTATCAAACTATTGAGATTTAAACTTCAAGAAGAAGACAAGCGTGTAGGCTCAAGCCTAGTGGTAGGAGGATAATATGGCAGATTATACATTCGATAACGGATTATATTTAGATGGCATTTATTACAATGTGCCAATCACTAGTGTAAAGCGTACGGCCAACAAGATATGGAAGTACGCCGATAGAACCGAAGAAGGAAACCATGTCGGCGAAATCCTAGGAATCTACTACAACTTTACAATAACAATTGGAGACATCCATGATGCGGATGAGTACGACAAGTTCTACAGTGATATCACCAGTTCAAAAGCATATAGAACGGTGAGAATGCCAAGCGCAGCGGGTGGTTCGGAGTTCGAATTCACCTGCTACCTTGACAAAGTAGAAGACCAAATATGCAAATCCAAAAAGGGTAAAAACATAAAGAAAGGGTTATCGTTTCAAATGATAGCTCAAAGCCCTGCTAGGAGACCATAATGGAGAGATATACATCATGCACCGTTGAACTAGAGTTGTTTGATACAGGAGCGATAGATGGTGTCACCCTAAGTGCAACAAATAAGATGAGCTTTAGTAGCGTGGAAAGCATCAAGGAAGAAAACGAAAACCTGGTGCAATTTGCAACGCTGGAGCCCGATTATTTTCTCTTAGACGGGAGTCTACAAACATATGACACAATCGATAACTTGAAGTCAAAAGTCGGTTATATGAGCCGATATTTTACTTCTAGCATAACTGGAACGTTTAGTTCTTACCATTCATCGGTAGGAATAACGTTCCATTTTTATGAAACCGTGCCAGATGAGATGAAAATACAATTCTTTGATGGTGATAGTTTAATCGAAGAAGGAACATTCTATCCTGACGATTTAAAGTACTTCGCTGAATTGTTGGCTAGCAACTACAACAAGGTAGTAATGACATTCACCAATACTGATAGATACACCAGAATAAACTATATAGATTTTGGAACAAAAATCGAATATGGTAGCGACCTAGATAAGAAACTAAAGTCGGCTTCATTAACTGAAGAAGTAGATACATTCTCCAGCACACTTCCAATTGATGAAAGTAGTCTAGAAGTAATTGATGAGTTGGGAATGTTTGATATCACAAATCCTAAGTCGTACTACCAGTACTTGCAAAAGCGCCAAAGGTTCAAGATCTACGAAACTATAAACGATACAAAAGAACTAGTAGCGGTGCACTACTTGAAAGAGTGGTCACAAACAAAAGAACTGCTTGCTAGTTTTGAGTTACAAGACATTATAGGTCTAATGAATGAAACAACATTCTATGGTGGCATGTATACAAACGTGAAAGCTGGTGACCTGATAGAAGAAATCATGAGCGATTATGGCTTTGAAGATTACACAATCGATGATGAACTAAAGGATATCGAGCTAAGTGGCTATTTAAAGAAACAAAGTCATAGAGAAGCGCTGCAACAGGTAGCGTTCGCGATAGGAGCGTGTGTCTCAACAGCTAGAAACGCTGGTGTGCGCATTTTCAAGCCTTTGTACGAGAATTTAGGAATAATTGATAGTGATAGAAAGCTAATCTCAACAGCGCACGAAATCAAACAAAAAGACCTTGTAACGGGTGTCTCTTTGACAGCACATTCGTACAGTTTAGATGGTGAAACATCACAAATCACAAAAGCAACATTCAACCCAGGAACATATAGGGTGTTATTCAATGATCCATGTGAGAATTTAACCATAACTGGTGGAACGCTACTAGGAAGTAACTGCAATTATGCGGACATCCAGGTAGATGCAGCGGGAGAAGTCATAATCAATGGAACAAAGTATGTAGACAATAGTGTAGTGTATAGCTACAAAAATGAAATATATGCGAGTTCAATAGATGAAAACATCCTAGAGGTAACAGATGCAACACTTGTTAGTGCTAGCAACGTAACTGATTTATTGGAAAGCATTTATACAATCAAGCAGTATCGTCTAGAGCACAGCTTAAACATCATAGAAATTGGTGAAGTGCCAGCTGGTACGTATGCGGTCAAAAGTAACGGTGCATACGCGCCACTTTTAATCACTAAGCTTACAAGTGACCTAGCAGGTGGGTATACAGCACAGGTCGAAGGAGTTGGCTACGCTTTAAGAATCAATGAATATTACAAAGCTGGAAGTGAATTATACGCAGGAAGTGAGGGAATAATCTAATGGCATGGCAAACACCAATTTATGATCGTGCGCAAAGTGACATAGATAACAAAACCAAAAAAGGATATTTAAATGTAGAGGATTTAAATAGAATCGAAGGCAATATTAGCTATGTTGCTAGTTTAATGGGCATAACGGTAACAACCAAGTCCTGGAGTAAGACCACACTTCCTGTCTCTAGCGATTTCCAAAGAATCACAAATAACATAGATACTTTGAAGAAAGAAATCACGTTCACAACATATCAAGAATGTCCAGAGCTTCCAATCAACCATTATGAGAAAGTAAATCTAATAGAAGCACTAATAGAGGCCATAGAAGGTGACTATATGCTAGTTTTAGGCGCTACTGTTTTCAGTGGTGAAGGGTCATATGCTGGAGATAATCTAGTATGAATAAATATAGCGGATACTTTTACTATAGAAATGGTAAATTGAGATACGTTGATAACGGTAAAGAATACAAGGTTACAAAAGAACAAATAAATAGATTTAGAAGTGTTGTTGATAGTCATCCAAGTAAATGGAAAAAGGGCAAAATAAATGAACAAATCATTGATAACCATTGCTTTCGTTTTGTTTATAATAACTATGAGGATGATCCTGTGGACAATTTATATGCAATATTTAGATACAAGGGGTAAAAAATGGACAAAAAAGCTAAATTATCGGTGATTTTAAAAAGCAGGTACAATATAAACCCAGTAACGTTTATTGGCTGTTTGAGTGGGGAAAAAGAAATAGAAGAAATGCTAGATATTCTTCAAAAGCACCCTGAAATAACCGATAGTGATGAAGTTTATACAATAGCTGCCAAAGTTGAAAATATACCCTGCAAGCCAGTGAATGATAAATTAAGAAGTTATATGGAAAAATGGGGAGTCAGAAAAAGGACAAAACCATGGTGTAAAGACTAGAGAAATCTAGTTTTTTTATTGGAAAAAAGGAGAAAATATGGCATACACAACAAAAACATGGGTGGATAGAAATGTTGAACACCCAGGAAGAAGGAAACTATCAGCTGTAAGTGGCGAAGACAATGTTTATGATGTTGTCAGGTCGGAAGGGACAATCACCGCTGCAGGAGATGCATTCAATGCTGAAAATATGAATGATCTAGAGTCCAGGATATCAAGTGGAATTGATGATGCAATAACAACAGTGAAAGCATACGTAGATGAAACGATAGGCAGTGCTATAGGTGGTGAGTACTAATGATAACAAAAGGTACTACACCAATAGTTATATTCACATTAACTGACGATGAAGATAAAGCCTTGGATATGTCTAATTATGAAAAGCTATTAATCACAATAGAAGATAGTCAAAAGAATCAAATAGATATTGATAAAGATAGATTTACTTTTAATGAAGATTATTCATTTCAAGCAACTCTAACACAAGAAGAAACACTAGCCCTTGATAGTGGAAGACTTAAAGTACAACTAAAAGCTAAAACAAGTGATGATACAGTAGTGGCTTCTTGTATTCAATATTGTAATTTAGAAGACATTCTAAAAAAGGAAGTCTTATGATTTTACATTTATCTACTCCCCCAAGATTAAATCTAGTTTTAAGCAAAAAGCAAACAAACTTGCACTTAACAATAGATTCTAAATTTGAAGGAAGTGTATATGAAGTATTCAAGGGTGATTATATAGTTAATCCAAAGGTAACATCTCAAGAGCTTGAGTGTAAAGACAAGCTGATGATTGATGATGTGCTTATAACTGAAATCTATTACAACGAAACTGAAAATAAAAGTGGTGGCTTAACAGCCCAGATAGGAGAAATTTAAAATGGCAGACAAACAAGTCTCAAAAGTTATCTATGGTGGCAAGACACTAATTGACTTAACAGGCGATACGGTAGCTAGTGACCAAGTCTTAAGCGGAGTTACATTCCATGACAAGAGTGGTACTACTCAAACTGGTACTTGTACTTACGATAGTGATACAAGTGATGCTACTGCTAAAGCTGGTGAAATTCTAACAGGTAAAACCGCTTATGCCAATGGTGCTAAAGTTACAGGCACAATGGCAAACAATGGTAGCCAAGTTGAAACAATCACTACTAAAGAACAAGTAGTGACTATCAAGAATGGTTTCCATGATGGTAGCGGTAAGGTATCTATCGATACAACTGAGCAAGCTAAAATCATTGCTGAAAATATCCTAGAAGGTATCTCAATTCTAGGTGTTACTGGTACTCGTAAACCAGCTAGTGGAGTTAAGATTGAGCCTAGTAAGACAGTTACTCCTTACACTACAGCAAGTACAATCCAACCAAGCGCTGGGTATGATGTAATGAGCGAAGTAGTGGTAAGTGCTATTGCTTATAGTGAAGTGGAGAACAGTGCTGGTGGATTAACTGTAACAATAGGAACAGTGGCAGCATAACATGGAACAAACTAGTGTAGCAAATCTAACTGAGAAGACTTCTTATTCTAGTGCTGATTACATAATCATTGATAGCTTAACTGATACCAACAAGGTTAAGCTATCAGTAATCAAAGATGGAATGAAAGAAGAAATCGAAGGTGAATTGATAATTACTGAAAACACTCAATTTAATGTGAGTGGTGTGAAGTTTAAATTAGTTAAGAAATAAGGAGAAATAAGTATGCAATATATATATATATATATCCGAAGGGAGGAACACAAGTAAGTTCTTCCAAGGAGGAAGTAGCGAAGTAAGGAGAGATTCCTTATGAGTGATGTAGTTGGCTTAGATGGTGCTTTGCTTGACATTGATAGTACTAATTTAAACAGTAAATTTCATGTCGGCACAAACATCATCAATGATGTTGATTTGAATAATATCACAACACCTGGTATGTATAGATTACAAGACAATATAACCAACGCTCCAAATAATTATACCTGGTCGCAAATGCTTGTATTATATGCGGGTGGTGACACAGTTACACAAGTGGTTTTCTGTGTTGGTAGTAGAGTAGCTTGGCGATACTATGGTTACGGTCAATGGAATGGTTGGTTTTATTTAACACAAACAACTTCTTAACTCAAAAACTTCGTGAAAACTTAATTTGGATATTATAGGTTTATCAGATGATGTTCTATTAGATGATACTAGTATTAATCAAAATGTAAGAGAAGTAATAACTGTAGTTAACGGTACTTCAATTATTTGGAAACGTATTGGCAAGATTTGCATAGTGTGTAGTTCAGCTTATGTAACAGGTAGTTCAATTCCAATTCCAACAGGTTTTCAACCGTACAACACACTGTATTTCCCAGCTTACATGGTTGTTGACTCTTTAAATAGTAATACCTTTTTACAGGTAGTTGGTAATGCATTTATGAAGTTTCCTTCTACTTCTTTTACTAATCTAATATTCAATATTGTCTATATAACAAACGATGATTAATCAATAACTTACTTGCTCAAATATTATGGAGCAAACAAGTATATCAAATTTAAATACAAAATCTACAGTAGATGATAATGATTATCTAGTGATAGATGATTTAAGCAGTACAAATAAGGTAAAAATTACAACGGTGAAAGATAGTGTTAATGATAGTGCGTTAGAGTATGTGATGTCTCAATGTTTAACCCCTAATATTATTACCGATGGTAATATGTCAGTAGAATATTACAAGTTGAATAACAACCATATACTTGCATTCATAAGGTATACCTACAACCATTCAGCTAGTACTTGGACAGCTGAAGGTGGCCTATATTACAAGGGTTTAAATTTAATATTGCCCGCTGAATTAACTAACGCCTTCGCTTCAACACCTTGGTTAGTTAGTGCAAATGTTGTTTGGCCAAGCGGATATGGTTTGCAGTACGTAGCTGGAAGCATTACGACAACAACGATAAGAGGTTGGCTATTTTCTGACAAGGCAGAAATGGCAGCAGCAACAGCATATTGCAACTTTATTTTGTACGCTTAATAGAAAGTAAATTTATGAACAACAACAAAATTATATATGGTGGAAAAGTATTATTAGACCTTACAGAAGATACAGTTACTACCGATACATTAGGATATGGAACAACGGCACATGATAAAAGTGGAGCTGTGATAACTGGTGATTTAGTTCCTTATTTAAATCAACCACCATTCCTAGCAACTGATGATAGTATGCTAATTCGTTTCTCTAATGGTGCTTTCATCCAGGTGAAAGGAGCTTAATGGCAACAACAAGTCAAGTGGAAGCAATAGACCTTCCTGAAAAAACAACAGTGACTGATAGTGATTACATTATCGTTGATGATGGAACTACTACATATAAGGCTAAGCTATCAACAGTGATAGATAGCGTGGTAAGTGGAGCTATTAACAGCTCATATTAAGGAGAAAATAAATGACATTAAAAGAATTATTTACAAATATAGCTAATGCTATTAGAAGTAAAACAGGAAGTAGTGCAACTATTAAAGCTACTGATTTTGCAACACAAATAA
>CAVDDT010000038.1:0-24284 GCA_963607765.1 Paratractidigestivibacter sp.
AAAAAGGACTTTTGTCCTTTTGTGTATTTCTTGGCGCAGTGGGTGGGATTTGAACCCACGTGCCCGATTGGACTACCGCATTTCGAGTGCGGCTCGTTATGACCACTTCGATACCACTGCCTAAGAAATATTATAAACTATAAATTGTCTTTTATTGCCTTACAAGCTTTTTTTACATTAGAAAGTGATGTGGCTAAGTTAATTCTTGCCCAAGAAAAGTTTCCTTGTTTAAATGCATCTCCGGCATTAACAAGAAGCCCGCATTTTTTCTTTAAGATATCTGCTGCATTTCCTTTTTTGATTGATTTAGAGAAATCAGCATAAACTAGGTAAGATCCTTCTAGTTTGCATACATCACAATAGTCTTTTAATTCTTCTTTTAAATATAAGTAGTTTTCCCAGATGGTGTTAATAAAACCACTTAGCCATTCTTCACCATATTTATAACAATAGTATGATGATAGTCCATTAAAACCATTTGGAGAAGCTATATCATGGTATGTTTGATATGCATCAATCTTATCTCTATATTCTTTATTTGGAATAATGATATGACTATGAGAGAACATTGCTAGTGAGAATGTCTTTGACTCAGCATTTAATGTAATAATGTCATCTTGGTATTCTTTTAAAGAAAGAGATGGCACAAATTTATTTCCTGGCATAATTAGTTCACTGTGTACTTCATCTGATACAACTAGCACTTGATACTTGTGTGTGATTTCAAATAATTGTTTTAACTCTTTTTTAGTCCATACTCTGCCTACTGGATTGCATGGAGAACAAAGTATCATGATTTTTACTTTTTCTTTTTTGATTTTTTCTTCAATGTCCTTAAAGTCCATTACATAAGTATTGTCTTGATAGATTAGATCACTAGTAACTAGTTTTCTTTTTGTGTTATGGATTGTATGAAAGAAATGATGATAGATTGGTGTAGTCATTAGGATTGCATCATTTTCTTTGGTGAATGAACAAACGATTTGCGTTAGTCCATCTATTGCACCCTTAGAGAATCTGATCCATTCTTTCTTATAAGTGATACCTGATATTTTCTTATTCCAGGCAATCATCGTATCTAAATAGTCTTCTGGTAAGAAAGTATAGCCAAAGGCACCGTGTTTGATTCTATTAGACATAGCGTCAATTACTTCCTTAGGTGCTTTAAAGTCGGCGTCTGCTACCCACATTGGAATAGTATTTTCTGCATCTTTTACATCCCATTTAACACAATTAGTGTTTTTACGATCAACATAATATTTTTTTGTAAATTCTTTAGCGTCCATGTTTCCTCCTAATATTGTATTTTAGCCAAAACTTCCTTAGCTTTTTCTTCGTTTTCTAAAGCCTTAATTATTTCATAGGCAAATTCAAATTCAGCACCAAGTCCTTTAGCGGTTATGATGTTTCCTTCTCTTATAGCCTTTTTACCTGATTGTTTTAGTCCACATTCAAATCCTGGATAACAAGCAAACTTTTCTTCTTTTAATAAGCCTTTATGATTTAGGATTGATGGTGCAGCACATATTGCGGCGATTAGCTTGTTTTCTTTCATAAAGTAATTAATTATTTCTTGAACGGTATTATTAGCTTCAAGATTATTGGTTCCAGGAATTCCTCCTGGTAAGATTACACAGTCATAGTTTTGATAGTCGAATTCATCTATTGTGTAATCTGTTTTAAATGTTACTTTGTGTGATGATTCAATTTCTTTAGATAGCCCGATTAGTTTTGTTTCTATGCCTGCTCGATATAATAAATCATATACAAGCAAGGCTTCACATTCTTCTAGTCCTGGTGCGCAAATAATTCCAACTTTCATGTTAGGACCTCCTTATTTAATTATAATTGTAGTAAAATGAATGTCATGAAGAAAATTATGTATCTTTATGAAAACTGTAAGATGCCTATTAGACTTACTTATTTTGCGTTTTTTCTAATTGCCTTCGGTTTTCTTGTTTCAAACGAAAATGTAAATATATTTTATACATTCTCTAATTCATTTGTCTTGATGTTGGCGAGTGGATGTTTAATGTTAGGAAAGACAATAATTGTTAATTTACCACTTATTTTTATGGTCTATCTTGTTTGTAAGAAGGCTAATAGTGGTATTCCAATTGTTTTGGCTTTCTTGGGCTATTTCTCATTTTTAATTGCGACATGCTTATTTGCTCCACAAAACTTATCTACTTATGCATATAACACAAGTTCTGGTATTAATACTTTAATTAGCACTACAGGTATTACTAAGTATCCTCTTGAGACTGGTTTACTTGGATCGTTTATCGTAGCTTATATTACAAGATTTTCTTATATAAGAAGTAGACATAGAAGTTCTCATAGTATTCTTGGTTTCTTACATAAAGATGGTGCAGCTATGATATACAATGCTGTCTTGTGTACTTTAGCTGGAATTATTGCTTCTTATATTTTTCCTTATCTTTATACTTGCTTAACTAATGCGATTACTTATATTTCAAAGGATTTAGCTGATCCAACAAGATTATTTATCTATGGTGTATTAGATAGATTCCTTTCAATATTGGGGCTTGGTAGCTATATTAGGGCTCCTTTTTGGAATAGTGCACTTGGTGGTTCTTATCAAACTTTATCTGGTCAATCTATTGTTGGTGATGTCAATATTTGGAGTTATGTAAAAGATGGAACAAGTAGTTATTTAGGCTGTGGTAGATTTATTACTCCATACTATATTATTAATATGTTTATGATTCCTGCGGTATATCTAGGTATATTGTTTTCAATGAGTGATAAACAAGAGAGAAGGCATTTTATTTTGTTGTTTGTGGGTGTTATCTTACTTTCAATAATATGTGGTAATCCACTTCCTACTGAACTGTTGTTGTTGTTTACTAGTCCACTATTACTGGTTATATACATTATTCTTGTAGGATGCGTATTTGCCTATTTATCAATGAATGGCATTTATCTAGGATCTAGCATTTCCGCAAGTGATACGATTACTGCAATGCCTGGTAGCTTCCCTGATTTCATTATCAATATTCGTAGTATTGTCCATTATGATACGCTTATTCAAATATTGATTGTAGGTATTGTGGTAGCGATAATTACTTATATCATTGTTCATATCTATTACCATTTCATTGCTTATAATCTAGTAAGTCCATATAAGAATCAAGAAGATGTCGATAATATCGTAAATGCACTTGGTGGATATTCTAATATTGAAAGTGTTGGTTCTGGATTATTTAGAGTAAACTTTGCGTTAGCCGATCAAGAAAGCATTGATTTTGAAGGATTAAGCAACTTGCATCTTGGCAAGAGCAGTGAAAACAAAAATGGTGTTTCAATAGAACTTGGATCAAGTAGCTATATCATTTCTAAGATGATTAGAAAGAAGCTTAATCAAGTAAATTCATAATTAATAAATGTGGCCTAAGAGGTCACATTTTACATTTATAGAAGCGCTTTTATGCTAAAATAATTTCGATATGTTTATATAATACAAAAGATTATAAACAAGGATGTAATCGTACGATCGATTACAATCAAGGAGGAGAGAAAATGAATTTAAAGAAATTAGGAATTGTTGCCTTAACAACAGCAACACTATTAACACCTTTTGCACCAATTATGGCTGATGATAAAAGTGGTACAACACAAGTAACTTATGAAGAACAAGCTACTTATGATTGGACTATACCTTCAGGTGGTTCAACTGGCCAAGCAATTGCCTTGGATAATGGCGAACAAACAAGTACATTAGCAGTTAGTGGTGTTCATATTGCATCTGGTTATATGATTAAAATAACAGCTAAGGGTTCTGGAACTGATGGCGCATTTACAATGGCTAATGGTTCTTCTACAATGGCTTATACTGTTAAAGTTGGCGATGGTGATGCAATCAGTCCAGGAGCAACTGTATTAACATGTCCTTCAACAAGTGCTAGCGCTTCTGTTACTTTAAAGTTCGCGGTAGCTAAGGAAAGCGGAAAAGTTTACGAAGTAGGAAGTTATTCTGGCACAGTTACTTATACAGCTACTATTGTTAAGAATAGCTAATTTAAAGAGAAAAATATAATATTACGAAGCTATAGTTGTATACTATAGCTTTTGACTTAATTACAATAGTTGTTTATATGACTATTGTTGTTTAGAAAGAAGAGGAAGCGAATGAATATTAAAAAAGCTTTATTGTATACGATTCTTCCTATTGCCTTAGTAGGCTCTCTTTTTGTTATGGATGTAATGGTAGAAGGGGAAACGCAAACTTATAAAGAAACGGATTCTTATGAAGTTAGTATTCCTGCAAGTATAAATTTCGATACTAATAATAAACAAACTACTTTTGAAATTTCTGGTACTGTATACGAAAACAAACAATTATGGGTCACTCTTAGTTCGAAGAATGATTTTAATTTGGTAAGTGGAGATAACAAAATTGCCTACACTATAGCTGATAACGGCACAGCTATTGAAAACAAAACAGTTTTTAAATTTCCAAACGCAATAATTTCACAAGAAAAGACTCAAACTTTTAAAAAGGAATTAACGTTATCTATTACTGGTGAAAGATCTGCGCTAGGTACTTACAGCGATACATTAACTTTTACATTCTCGTCTAAAAACTGTGTCATGTTTTCTGTTGAACCTTATATCGATGGTACATTTACGACAAATTATCCAACATATAGTTTAAAACTAGATGGAGAAACATATACAATTAATTACTATTTAAATCACTTTATTCCAACTGACACAATTTATGAAATCACTGATATCAAATTAGATGAAGATAATTATTTGTATTTGGGACCTGACTCAAAAAAAGATGCTTTAAAGGGAACTGTGGATGCTGATGGGGTTGATATAAAAATCGATTTTGTTACTAAGACAAAGACTGTAAAATTTGATGTAAATAGTGAATATGCTACATGTGATGTTACATCACAAAAAGCTGCTCCAGGATATGCATATGGTGAACTTCCAACACCAGTAAGATACGGCTATAAATTTGATGGCTGGTATACTGAAAAAGATGGCGGAACTTTAGTTACAGAAGAAAGTAAATGCACTGATGATATAACTTTATATGCACATTGGTCTGAATTGTCATGTAAATTAGTTCTTGGAAATGTTTTCTATGGAATGATTCCTGATGAGGCAACAAGCGTAGTTTTCACAAGCGAAGTTGCTCCTAATGGTACAAACACAACTGATTTGACTTTGGACAAAGATGGCTCAGTTGTTGGATGGCTAGATGGCACAACTTTTAAAGTAAGTACGCAGACTACTGAAAAGAAGATTGTTTTTAATGAGAATTCTTCTCTTATGTTTAGTTCTGGAGGCGTGGATGACAAAATACGTTTTACATCTATAACTTTTGACAATGTCGATACAAGCAAAGTAACAAAGATGTCTCGGATGTTTGCTGGATGTTCGAATTTAACAACATTAGATTTATCACAATTTGATACTTCAAATGTAACTGATATGTATTGGATGTTTAAAGGCTGTACAATATTAACGGATCTTAATATATCGAGTTTTGATACTTCAAATGTAACAACTATGCAAGGTATGTTTAACATGTGTGATGCTTTAGAGAAACTTGATTTAAGAAGTTTTAATACAAGCAATGTAGAAAATGTTATACACATGTTCTCTGGTGATTCTAAGTTAAGCAAGATATATGTAACTGATAAATTTGATTTATCTAAAGTTACTGCTTCAGCTAATTCGGAAAATATGTTCTATGGTTGTAATAAATTGCCAAACTTTGATTCAACTATAATTAATAAAACTAATGCCAAATCTGTTGCGGATGGTGGATATTTATATGTAAATCCTATTGAAGTAACGTTGGATTTAAATTTAACTAGTGGTGCATCTTGCGAAACCACTTCAATAATTGTTGAAAATGGAAAAGCATATGGAACACTTCCTACTCCCACTCATACCTCTTATGAATTTATTGGATGGTATACTGCGGCTAAAGGCGGAGATAAAGTGACTAGCACAACAGTTCCTTCTAGTAGTGACAACAAGATTACTTTATATGCACATTGGAATACATATACTTTATGTATTGGAAGTGAATTTAAAACTAAACTTTTAGCACATAATCCCGTTGCTAGTATAGTATTTACAAATGCTGTTGCTCCTTCAAATGCCAATCTTGAAGATTTAACTAATGAAGGTGGTGGAACTTCTGTGGTTGGCTGGTTTGATGCAACTGAAAAAACTTACTACATAAGTACACAAAGTGATCATAAGATAATCTTTAACGAAGATAGTAGTGGCATGTTTAATAGTTCAACATATAGTTTGTATTGCGAATCAATTGCATTTGATAATATCGACACAAGTCATGTGAAGAATATGAGCAATATGTTTAATCTATGCAGCCAACTAAAAACATTGGATTTATCTAATTTTGATACATCTAGTGTAACTGATATGTCTAATATGTTTAGCTATTGCACATCTTTAACTGAATTAGATATATCTAGTTTCAATACAGTCAATGTTACAAATATGACTAAAATGTTCTATAACTGTAGTTCATTAAATTCGATATATGTCTCATCTGATGGATTCATTACATCAAATGTAACTTCTTCAGATAGCATTTTGCAAAATTGTAATAGCTTGCCTAATTTTGAAAAACAAGGTGTATATGCTCCAGATAGAGGAACTATTAAGAGAGCTATCAGCACAAAGAAGGGTGGCTATCTATATGTAGATGCTACTGTTGTTACTTTAGATGGTAATGCAGATGATGTTGTATATTGGGATTCTGATTCTCATACAACTAAGACATTTACTTCTCAAACTTTAGTTACTCAAAAAGGTTATGCTTACAGCGATATGAGAACTAATATCTATAGATACAAGACTTCTGGTTATACATTTGCTGGATGGTGGACTGAAAAAGATGGCGGTATTGAAATAACTAATGAAACAATCGCTGATTATAATAAGGATCAAAGAAGAATAACATTGTATGCTCATTGGTCTAACTACAATATGGTTGATGGAAAGACATTTAATGGTGCTATTCCAAGTGATGCAACAAGCGTAGTATTTACAAATATAACTGCTCCAGAAAATGCTGAATTAACTGATTTGTCTGCAGCGCAAGGCAACTATGTTGTTGGCTGGTATGATGAAGATAGTAAAACTTATTATGTGAGTACACAAAGAAGTGGAACATCAGCTATTCTAAATGCTGATTGTTCAGGAATGTTTAAAGATAAGACTAATTTAACTTCTATAAGTATTACAAGTGCTGATTCTAGTAACATTACTAATATGAGCTCAATGTTTGAAAATACAAGTATTACAAGCATTGATGTTTCTGGGTTAAATACAAGTAGTGTTACCGATATGTCTAGTATGTTTGCTGGTTGTAGTAATTTAACTACATTAGATTTAAATAACTTTAAGACTTCTAAAGTAACTAACATGTCTAATATGTTTGCTGGTGATAGCAAGTTAGAGACAATTTATGCATCTAGTAGTAATTTCTCAACTTCTAATGTTACAAAATCAACTGATATGTTTAAAGGTTGTACAAGTTTATATAACTTTGACGAGTCTAGTGTAGATGTATCTAAGGCGACAGCTAGAGGCGCTGGTGGTTACTTCTTAGAAGATTTAAAGACTATCACATTTGATTATGATTCTGATGAAGGCGGTACATGTGATATTGATTCAATAACTGTTGAACAGGGATATGCATTAAGTAATTATATTAGTGAGCTTCCTGTTCCAACACGTAGTGGATATACATTTAATTATTGGGAGTTCTATTTCTACCCAACTCATAAGATTCTTTCATTAGATACTGTATATTCTTATAACTATGATTTAACTGCTCACGCTAACTGGTCTGAGAACAACTATACTTTGCCTACTGGTTCTTCATTTAATGGATATATTCCAGATGAAGCGACAGCTATAGTATTTACAAGTAATACTGTTCCAAGTGGTACAACACCTACTGAATTAGGACAAGGTATTGTTGCTTGGTTAGATGAAACTACTTGGTATGTAAGTACTCAAAATGAAAACAAGACAATCAAATTTAATGATGATTGTTCAGGAATGTTTGCAGGCAAGACTAATCTTAAATCTATAACTTTCAATAACATTAATTCTAGTGTTGCGAATGTTAAAAATATGAGTTCAATGTTTAAAGGATGTACTTCTCTAGAAACTTTGGATTTAAAGAATGTTATGACATACTTTGTTACTGATATGTCTAGTATGTTTGAAGGATGTACTTCTTTAACTGGAATTTATGTTGGAAGTAGTTTCTCTACATCTGCAGTAACAAGTTCAACAAATATGTTTAAGGACTGTACTAAGCTTCCTAACTATGATGCAAGTAGCGTGGATGCAAGCAAGGCTAAATCTTGGAAATCTGATAGCAATGGCTATCTATATGTAAATACACAAACCGTTAAGTTAGATCCAAATGGTGGAACATGTGATGTGGCATCTATTCAAGTAGATAGATGGTATGAATATGGAGATCTTCCTATAGCTACAGCAAGCGAATCAGGAAAAGGCTTCCTTGGATGGTTTACTGCTAAAGAAGGTGGCAAGCAAGTCTATAGCGATACTGCATTTAGCGAATATGATTTAGATAATAATACTCTATATGCACACTATGACGATACTAACGTAATGGTTACAGGAAAAGTATTTAATAGATCAATTCCTTCAACTGCAACAAGTGTCGTATTTACTAGTAAAACTGCTCCAAGTGGTGTAACAACAACTAATTTGTCAACTGTTTCTAATGGAACAATTGTTGGTTGGTTAGATGGAACTACTTGGTATGTAAGTAGCCAAGATTCTAGTAAGAAGATTGTCTTTAATGAAAATTGTTCAGGCATGTTTATGTCATATGGAAACTATTATGATGAGGATGATGAAGATGAATCATCTAGTAAAGTAGCTTCAATTAGTTCTGTAACATTTGATAATGTGGATACTAGCAATGTGACAGACATGAGTATGATGTTTGCATATTGTACAAATTTAACAAGCGTTGATTTATCTAGTCTAAATACAAGTAAAGTAACTACTATGTATGGTTTATTTGGTGGCTGTACAAGTCTAACGAGTTTTAATTTAACTAATTTAGATACAAGCAGCTTAACATATATGGGAGATATGTTTGCAATGACTAGTCTAACTGATTATGACTTGTCAAGCTTTGATACAAGCAATGTAACTGATATGAGCGGTTTATTTGCAAACTGTGTAAATTTAAAGAGTTTTAAATTTGGCGATACTTCAAAAGTTACCGACATTAGAGAAATGTTCTACGGTTGCACAGGTCTAACAAGCATTACTAGTGATATGCTATCTAATTCAAACTTAAATACAAGTTCCGTTACAAACATGAGTGAATTATTTGATAGGTGTACAAATTTAACAAGTGTAGATCTATCTAGCCTAGATACAAGCAAAGCTACTAAAATGTATGAAATGTTCTATAAATGTACAAGTTTAGAGAGCGTTGCGTTTGGAACAACAAGCAGTGTTACAGATATGAGCGGCATGTTCTATGGATGTTCTAAGTTAACTTCAGTGGATGTTTCAATGATTGATACTACAAATGTTACAAATATGGCTAACTTATTTAATGGCTGTTCAAGTTTAACAACATTAGACTTATCAAGTTTTGATACAAGTAATGTTACTGAAACAAGTGGCATGTTTAAAGATTGTTCAGCTTTGACAAAAGTTGTAGTTGGTTCAGATACTGATAAAGAAAAATTATCTAGTGCTTCTGATACTCCAACAACTGTTACATTTGAAGTTAAGACATCAGGCCAATCTGATTCTAATAATATTTCTATTACAAGTTTAGATGATGAATTTGATGAAATGTCAAATGATGTATTTGATGAAAAGGATGAATCTAATAACGATTCTAAAGGTGATTCTGATGTACAAAACAAAGACACTTCATTAAATACTGATACTAATGAAGATTCTGTCGAACAAAAGACTGATGATTCTTCTACAGAAGGAAATGATATTTCAAATGGAAGCGGTGAATTAGAAAAGAATGATGAAACAAGCAATGATTCATCTAATGTTCTAGATGGTGCTAATGAAGAGTCAGATTCTAATTCTACTGAAGAATCAAACAATGATACTTCTAGCGAGGGAGATACACAGGAATAATTAATGATTGAGGTAGTAATCTACCTCTATCATTTTGAAGGGAGAAAATATGAAAAAGAAAGATAAGATTGGACTAGGGATAATTATTATTGCGATTATCATAATACTTTGTTTAATTTTCTATATTTTGAATATGAAAAAGGATTCAGGAAATAGCGATACTGTGCCAATTGATGATGATCAATCATCTTATGTTGAACCAGAAACTCCTATTGATCGTAGTCAAAATGTTACTTTACCAGGTTGGGGCAGTTTTACAATTGCTGCTGATACAACAACAATTACTTCTGGTTTTGAATTTCATAATCCAGCAGCTAACTATTGGTTTGAGGATACTATTAGTATTGAAGGGAAAGATTTAGAGAAATTGGTTGTTGATAGCGGTAATGTTGTTGAATTAAATCATTATTTAAAGTTAGCTGGTATTGATTCTAATGTTACTTCGGTTAAGTCATATGATAAGAAGCATTTCACTGTTGAAAAGAATAGTGATGGCAACTATACTCTAGAGGCTATAGGTGGAGGCTTTGATGGTAATAAGGAAATTGAAGTTGAAGCTGAAAATGGCAAGACTTATACATTAAATGTAAGCTGTGCTAGTGATTGTTACTACATGACATTTGCGTTATATTTGAGTGATGGCGATGAATTATTGTATCAATCAGGTTTAGTTTCTCATGGAAATTATATTCAAAAGATGGAATTGACTAGAGCTTTAAAGGCTGGATCATATGATGCTTATGTAGTAATTCAACCATATAAGTCTGATATGAAGACAGAGACTAATTCTGGTGTTGTTAATATCGTTTTAAACGTCCAATAAAATAAGCTTGGTTGTCGGTGGTTATTATGATTATCCATTGACAAACTTGACCATTATATATAGAATATAGTGGTATTTGATTTATGGAAAGGTGGCTAATGTATGAAAAGAACTTATCAGCCAAGTAAGAGAAAGCACCAAAATACTTGTGGCTTTAGAGCTAGAATGAAGACAGTTGGTGGTCGTAAAGTGATCAACAGACGTCGCGCTAAAGGTAGAAAGGTATTATCTGCTTAAAGTAAAGCCACAATAAAGTGGCTTTTTTAATCTTATGATAAAAAAATATCGCGTAAGAAAAAATGAAGAGTTTTCAAAGATAATAGCTAAGAAAAAAAGTTTGGCTAGTGATTCTTTTATTGTGTACTTTAATAAGAGTAAAGAGAATTATTCTCGTATTGGCATTTCTGTTTCAAAAAAGCTAGGGAATGCGGTAGTGCGCAATAAAACTAAGCGTCAGGTTAGAATGATGTTGGCTAATATGTTTGACTTTGAAAGCACTAAGCTAGATTTGATTGTGATTGTTAGAAACAACTTTTTAAAGAATACTTTCGCTGATAACCAATTAGATTTGGAAAAGCTTATTAAAAAAGCTATAATAAGACAGTATGGTCAAGGAGACTAGAATATGAATAAAAAACACGTAACTTTAGTACTTACATCATTATTTCTTTTATTCTTTTTAAGTGGATGTAGTACTAGCAGCGAATTAATCGGTTTGGACACTCCAATTTCTGATGTTACAAATGATGGTATCTTTACTGTTATTTTGACTTATCCATTAGCGCAAGCTATAAACTTCTTGAGTGGTCATCTTGGTGTATTCTGGGGTATCACAATTGTTACTCTAGCCCTAAATGTAATTATTATCGCATTAACTTTCAAGTCTAATGTTGCAATGCAAAAGATGACTGAGCTTCAACCTGAAATTCAAAAGATTCAATTAAAGTATGAAGGCAGAACTGATCAAGCTTCTCAACAAAGAATGGCTATGGAAATGCAGAATGTCTACAAGAAATATGGTGTTAACCCAATGGGTTCAATGCTTGTAACATTCATTCAATTCCCAGTTCTAGTATGTATGTATGCAGCTGTTAGAAGAAGTGCTGCGGTAGCTAATGGTACTTTCTTTGGTTACTCACTTGATTTAACTCCAAGAGAAGCATTAGGTGAAAAAGCTTGGGCTCTTCTTGTGGTTTATGTATTAATGATTGTTTTCCAATTTGTTTCTGTTGGTTGTGTTCGTTGGATTCAACAATATAGAGCTAAAAAGGAAGCTGATAAGAGACACAAGCATTATGAAAAGCCTCAAGATCAAACTGCTGTCATGACTTATGCTATGGTAGCGTTTATCGCTGTAATCATGATGTCTTGGCCAACTGCTTTGTCACTATACTACATGATTTATTCAATCATTAATATTATTAAGACTATCGTAATTGATAGATTATCACATAAGGAATAGGATTTATGAAACAATATACAGGAAAGAATTTAGAAGAAGTTTTAAACAGTATCGCTTCTGAAAAGGGTTGTACCGTTGATGAAATTACTTATGAAATTATAGAAGAGAAGAAACATCTTCTTGGAATTGGAAATAGTACTACTGTTAGTGCTTATACTCCAGCTGACATAAAGGAATTTATCTTTGATTATTTAGGCTCTTATTTTACTGAATTAAATCAAGGCGTTTCTATTGAAATTATCATCGAGAAACAAAAAGATGATTCTAACTTATATAGAGTAGTATTGGATGCTGAAAACAATGCGATCATCATTGGCAAGAATGGCCAAACATTAAGAGCTATTTCTACAGTTTTAAAGGCTGCCACAAACGCTACTTTTAAAAAGAGAATTAATATCGTTGTTGATGTTAATCACTATAAGGAAGATAGATATCGTAAGGTAAAGGGTTTGGCTCATAGAGTGGCTAAAGAAGTTGCTAGAAGCCACGTTGATGCAGAACTTGATCCAATGCCTAATGATGAAAGAAAAGTTATTCACCAATATTTACAAGACTTTAAGAATGTTGAAACGGTTTCTATTGGTGAGGGAAACAAACGTCATTTAGTTATTAAGTATAAAGAAGAAAAAGAAGAAGCTTAAATTCTTCTTTTTTTATATAATGTTTCTATGCTTAATATACTTAAGAAATGGTTTATTCCAAACTATCAACAAGTTAATGATAAAAACGTTAGAGAAAGATATGGAATTGTTCTTTCTATTTTTTGTATCATTTGTAACTTGTTATTAGTTATCTTTAAACTACTTATTTCATTTATGACTAATTCAATCGCTATTAGGGCTGATGGTTTAAATAACTTTTCAGATATGGGCAGTAATTTGGCTTCTTTATTAGGGTTTAAACTAGCTGGCAAACATCCAGATAGTGAACATCCTTATGGGCATGGCAGAGTTGAATATATCTTTGGCTTATTTATTGGCATTCTAATTACTTTGATGGGCATTAGTTCACTTGTTTCTTCTATCAAGAATATCGTGACTAAACAAACTATTTCTTTTAGCTATGCTGCAGTTATTGTGGTAATTATATCTATTTTAGTAAAAATGGAAATGGGCATTTCTAATATGAAGGCTAGTAAGCTTATTTCATCTGAAACATTACTAGCTACCGCCAAAGACAGTTTTAATGATGTGTTACTTACATCTTGCACACTTGTTTCATTAATTATATTTGGCCTAACAGGGCTTAATATTGATGCCTATGTAGGTGTTATTGTAAATATGTTTGTTATTAAATCGGGAATCGATATTATCACTGATTTAGCTAGTATTATAATCGGAAAAGCTCCTGATTTGGATTTAATCAAAGAAATTAAAGAATACATTCTCTCTTATAAAGAAGTATTAGGAATTCACGAGATTACTTATCATGACTATGGACCAGGCAGTAGATTTATGACTCTTCATTGTGAGGTTGATTATCGTGGCGATATGGTTTCTTTACATGATAAGATTGATACTATTGAAAAATACATTCTAGGAAAATATAACATTTTAACTACAATTCATATGGATCCTATTGTTACAGATGATCCAATATTAAACGAATATAAAAAAGAGATTGAAGAGATTGTTAAGGATATGAATCCTGAATATTCTATCCATGACTTTAGAATGGTAAAAGGTACTACTCATACAAATTTAGTATTCGATTTAGTCTTGCCATTAAATGAGACAAAGGACCATTCTTTGATCAGAAAAGAACTTATGAAAAGAGTAAAAGAAAAAGACCAGAATCTTTTTGTGAGTGTTCATATTGAACACGCTTATATCTAGTCTTTTTTGATAAACATAATATTTAAATCGGTTGGCTTTTCAATGCCTTCTATATTTCCGTCTTCACTATATTGCCAGATGACAAATTCTTCTTTTGAGGTTGGCTCACTGTGATATTGGGCATACCATAGGTTATAATCAGCTAATTTAGAAATATCATAATAGTTTTCAATTAGATTACTATTGGCATAAAGCATTACATCGTATTTACTGCTAATATTCTTTAAGAAAGTTAATGCATTATTTGTACACTCTTGTTTTGTTAGATTATCGCTTCTAGCTTCTCCTTCAGTGATATTTTCAAAGTCATAGACAACAGGCAAGTCTAAAGTTAATCCTTTTAAATTGTCATTCACAAATTCAGCTTCTTGTTTAGCTTCATCAGCTGTGATTGCTTGAGAGAAGAAGTAAACCCCAACTTTAATGTTATTTGCCTTGGCATTTTCGTAATTTTCTTTAAAATTATTATCTAAATAAATATTGCCCTCGGTATAACCTCTCCAGCCTATTCTAATAAAAGCGAATTTTGCGCCACTTTCTTTAACTTTTGTCCAATCAATAGTACCGTTGTGCTCTGAAACATCTATTCCCGCCATGCTGGTGTAATCATCATCTTCATAAGTATAGAAAGTATTAGACATGTCAAATTTTGAAATATCATATAAGCTTTCTTCTACCACGATTGTTTCTTCTTGTTTATTATTGTTTAAAAGAACGATTAAAAGAATAATTATGGCAATAATTATGATACATATTAGCGAAAGATATTGCTTAGTTTTCTTTTTTAGTTTCATATTGTTTTAGAATTAATAATCCAATAATTAAAATGATAGGGAATATTAGGGCATGTCGCATACCATTTTTAATTGAGACATCAGAGAATAGTCCAACAAATGTTGGCCCTCCACTGCAACCTAAATCGCCTCCTAGGGCAAGCAGGGCAAATAGAGCAGTTCCTCCTTTTGGAAGAGCTTTGCTAGCTAGTGAGAAAGTACCTGGCCATAATAGTCCAACCGAGAATCCAGCTATGCCCATGGCTAATAGGCCAACTATAGCCGAACTTGAGAAAGACAGCAACAAATACGAGAATAGACATAGAATACTTGTTAGTATCATACATTTCATAAGTGGAAGTTTTTCACCAAATTTGCCATAGATAGTGCGCGAGCTTCCCATCATTATCGCAAAAAACATTGGCCCTAATAAGTCTCCTACTGTTTTAGAAACACCTAGTCCGCTTTCCGCGAAAGTGGATGCCCATTGGCTAACCGCTTGTTCACAAGCACCAGCTAATGCCATCAATAATAGTAATAACCAGAATAATTTATTTTTAAATAGTTCTATAGTAGTCATACCTTTTTCATCTTCCGCTAGTAAAGATGGCACTGGCACTTTAATAAAGAAGAAGATATTACATAGCGGTATAAGTGCCCAGATAAAGGCTAGAGTTGACCAATTGTCTATTGAGAAAACATAGAAGAATAAAGTGGAAATTAAGACTACCGCTACCTGTCCCCAACAATAGAAAGAATGTAGTAAACTCATAGCTTTTTCTTTATTATCACTAGGACATGCTTCTACTATTGGACTAATTACTACTTCAATAAGCCCTCCTCCTATTGCGTAGAAGAAAACTGCTATTAATAGTCCGATAAATGGATTAATTATTTTAGGCAATATTCCAAGTAACATTAGTCCTATAACAGCTAAAATATGTGCTATGATAACGGATTTTTTATAGCCTATCTTGTCAACAAAGTATACCGAAGATAAGTCTACTAATAATTGAATACCAAAGTTGACAGTTACTAGAAATGTAATCTTACTAAGCGGTATACCAAAAGAAGTGGAGAAAGTAAGAAATAGTAATGGGGCAAAATTGTTCACAATAGCTTGTACAATATAAGCTATAAAACAAGCTATGATTGTTTGATTATAATTATTTTTCATAAGTTTTTAGATATTTATATATGTTGTTCACAAACCTTTCTTTAAAATCATTATCGATATCCAAACATACATTGGTATTGTTTCCGTGCTTTTCAATCATTTTTCCATCATTGTTGATGCTTATACTTGTACAAATATGTTCAAATGCTTCTTTATGAATAATTGCTTCTATAGTTAAAACATCATGGGGAGTAGTTTCATATTTTAATAGACGAGTAAATAAAGAATAAAGTACTTTAGCTTGTCTATTATTTAAAGTATTAAGTTTTTCGATATCCTTCAGTGAGAAACTAACTTTCGTTGTGACATCTAGAGGCAAGCTGGTCACATTAAAATTATCATAGACAATCTTGGCAGCCTTAATGTCTTTATAGATATTGGCTTCTGCATCATTAGTTATATTCCCAGGATGCTTATAGGCACCAGACATAGAAACAACATTTATATCTTTGATGGCTTTATCTTTTAAGTAAGCATTAGCCAAATTTGTTAGAGGTGCGCTACATATGATAGTTAAATCATTTTTATACTTTTTAGCTGAATCAATAATAAAATCAATTGCACTTTTTTCTTGCTTATTACTTTTATGGCTTAGTTTTATATCACCTAAGCCATTTTTACCAAATAAAGTATAGACAAATTCATTGGGAATAAACTCCTTGGAATCAGTAGCGTGGCTACTTCCTTCATAAACAGGAATATCACTATTAAAGAGCTCTAATAGATTTAAAGTGTTGTTGGTGATATTAGATACAATATTATTTCCAAAAACGGTTGTAATACCGATAATATCCAATTTATTAGCTAAGCTATAAACTATCGCTAAAGCATCATCAATTCCTGTATCAACATCTAATATATATTTCATATTAGAATTTTAGAGTTATTTCCTTATTTTTATCTACTTCTTCAAGTTTTACAATGCCATCTAAATTAGACAATAAATATTCTTTATCATCATGAGTGTAGATGCTAAATAATACTTCTGCTTCATGAGTATATAACTCTAATAAATCTTTTAGATATTCGCTTGTTTCAACATATGGCTTAGTGCCATATAGTTCAAATATTGTAACTACTCTTTCTTGATTGGTATTAGTTCCATCAAAATCATAGATGATTGTCTTACTTATATCTTTAATGTAACCACTTAAGTCTGGATCGTTAAAGAAAAAGCGGATAAATCCATAATTTTCTTCTTTTGTAAGAGAAACAAGGCTAACTTTAAAATATAAGACGGTATCTAGTGGAAGCATAGCCATATCTTCACTGCTTGGTTTAAAATCAACCATTTGTCTTAGTGTCATATTTTTTACTAACATAATTAAATTATAACTTATTTAGATGTTTTCTATTTGCCAATCAATTGGTAACATTTTGTTTTTTGTAAGAAAATCATTAGTTCTAGAAAAAGGCCTAGAGCCAAAGAAACCATTATAAGCGCTCAAAGGAGAAGGGTGCGCTGATTCAATGATTAAGTGTTTTTTATTGGTGATATACTTCGCCTTATCTCTAGCATTTCTTCCCCATAGAATAAATACTATCGGTTCATCTTTTTCGTTTAATTTTTTAATTATTGTATCAGTAAGCTCTTCCCATCCTTTTCCTTTGTGAGAATTGGCTTTATGTGCTTCTACAGTTAATACGGCATTCAATAATAAAACGCCTTGTTTAGCCCATTTAATCAAATATCCATTATTAGGGATATAACAATTTAAATCGTTATTTAATTCTTTATAAATATTTAATAAAGAAGGAGGAATATCTATTCCCTTATTAACGGAAAAAGAAAGCCCATGAGCTTGATTTTCCTCATGATATGGATCTTGGCCCAGTATTACTACCTTTGTATCTTTATATGTGGTTAAACGAAGTGCGGCGTAAATATTTTGGGGCAATGGATAAATAGTCTTTGTCTTATATTCTTCATCAAGGAACTTTCTTAAGTTCTTGTAGTAAGGCTTATCAAACTCATCGCCTAGTATTTCATCCCAATCATTTCCAAGTATTTTCATAGCTTAATTATATAAATTATTTGATTGAAATTCGGCGCTTTTGCGTTTTGCCGAATTTTAATAAAGTTAAATCTTAAAATAGAGTAAAATATTGAGTATGGCAAACGAAAATATAGTTATAAAAGGGGCTAGAGTAAACAATCTAAAGAATGTTGATCTTACTTTACCTCGTAATAAATTAATTGTAATGACCGGTCTTTCTGGTTCAGGAAAGACGTCTTTAGCTTTTGATACGATTTATGCGGAAGGACAAAGAAGATATGTAGAATCTTTAAGTTCTTATGCAAGACAATTTTTAGGCGGTATTGAAAAGCCTGATGTTGATTTAATAGAGGGGCTAAGTCCATCTATTGCGATTGATCAAAAGACAACTAGTAATAATCCACGTTCTACAGTTGGGACTATTACAGAAATATATGATTATTTACGTCTTCTTTATGCAAGATGTGGTGTAGCATATTGCCCAAATCACAATAAGCCAATCGAGGCCATGAGTGTTTCTAATATGGTTAATAGGGTTAAGGAATATCCCTTAAATAGCCGCATTGAAATATTAGCTAACGTGGTTACTAATCGAAAAGGAACTTTTAAGGATTATTTTGATAAGTTAAAGAACGATGGATATTTAAGACTATATGTTGATGGTGAGCTAAAAACATTAGATGAAGATATTATTTTAGACAAGAACAAGCGACATGATATCGATGTGGTGGTTGATAGAATTGTTGTTAGAGAAAATATTGATACAAGATTGAATGATTCATTAGAGCTAGCTCTTAAGATGGCAGATGGTACTTGTATTATTAAATGTGGAGATAATAGAGAACTATTATCTAGTAATTTTGCTTGTCCTGAATGTGGCTTTACAGTTCCTAAGTTAGAACCAAGATTATTTTCGTTTAACTCACCTTTAGGGGCATGTGATTGTTGTAAAGGGCTTGGTATTACAACAGAAGTTGATGTTGACTATTTAATGCCTGATAAGTCATTAAGTATTAATGAAGGTGGCATTCGATACTATAAGAATATTGTCAATACCTCTAATATTGAGTGGCAAAACTTTCATGCGTTATTAAAGCATTATAAGATTTCTTTAGATAAACCACTTAACAAGATGACTAAAAAGGAAATGGATATCATCTTATATGGTTCAGATGAGCCAATCAAGTTTGAGATTGTTTCTAGCGGTGGCAATAAATATTCTAAGAATCAGCCAATTGAAGGCGTTAAGACTTTAATTGAAAGAAGATATGAAGAGACCACTAGTAAGATGAGCAAAGAATGGTACTACTCTTATATGTTTGAGTCTGTTTGCCCAAAGTGCCATGGTGCTAGATTAAATGATAAGGTTTTAGCTATTAAAGTTAATGGCAAGAACATTTATGAATTTACACAAATGTCTATTAAAGATGCTTATGATTTTTTAGAGAATTTGAAATTAAGTAAGTCACAAATGGAAATAGCTAAGCTATTGTTAGCTGAAGTTAAATCACGTTTAAAGTTCTTGATTGATGTAGGACTTGATTATCTTACTCTTGATAGAATTGCTGGCAGTTTATCTGGTGGAGAAGCTCAAAGAATTAGATTGGCTACTCAAATCGGATCTACTTTAACTGGCGTTTTATATGTTTTAGATGAACCTTCAATCGGTTTACACCAAAGAGATAATGGAAAGCTTATTGCTACTTTAAAAAGAATGCGAGATTTAGGCAATACTGTTATTGTTGTTGAACATGATGAAGAGACAATGATGGAAAGCGATTTGATTGTTGATGTTGGTCCTGGCGCTGGCAAAGATGGCGGTAATATCGTTTTTTGTGGTACACCTAGTGAAATATTAAAATCACAGAATTCTATTACTGGTATGTATCTAAGTGGTAGAAAGAAGATTGAAGTGCCTGCTGTAAGAAGAAAGGGCAATGGCAAGGAAATTAAGATTATTGGCGCATGTGAACACAATCTTAAAAATATTGATGTTTCATTCCCACTTGGAAAATTTATTTGTGTAACAGGTGTTAGCGGTTCTGGCAAGTCTACTTTGGTTAATGAGATTTTAACCAAGGGTGTTATGAAAAACTTAAATAGAGTACGTGTGAAGCCTGGTGCCCATAAGAAGATTAATGGTTTGAATAATATTGATAAGATAGTAGCTATTTCTCAAGATCCAATTGGCAGAACTCCTAGGTCTAATCCTGCTACTTATACTGGGGTTTTTGATGATATTAGAGACTTATTCGCAAGTACGCCTGATGCGAAAGAAAGAGGATATGACAAAGGCAGATTTTCTTTCAATGTACAAGGTGGAAGATGTGAAGCATGTTGGGGTGATGGCGTTAAAAAGATAAGTATGCTGTTTGTGCCAGATGTTTATGTAGAGTGCGAAGAGTGCCATGGCAAGCGCTATAATAGTGAAACCCTTGAGGTTAAATATAAGGGCAAGAGCATTTATGATGTTTTAAAGATGAATGTTAAAGAGGCTTTAGAGTTCTTTAAGAATCATCCAAAGATTAGAAATAAGCTGCAAACTTTATACGATGTAGGGCTTGGCTATGTAGAACTTGGTCAAAGCGCTACCACTTTATCAGGTGGTGAGGCTCAAAGAGTTAAACTTGCTAGCGAGCTTCAAAAGAAGGCTACTGGCAAAACTTTGTTTGTTTTAGATGAGCCTACTACTGGATTACATATGGAAGATGTTAAAAAACTTATTTCAATCATTGATCGAATTGTAGACAATGGTGATACAGTTGTGGTTATTGAACACAATTTAGATGTGATTAAGTGCGCTGATTATATAATTGATTTAGGCAAAGAAGGAGGAGATGGTGGTGGAGAGATTATCGCTACTGGTTCTCCTGAAGAGGTTGCTAAGTGCAAAGATAGTTATACTGGACAATATTTAAGAAAGGTATTGAATTCATGACTCGACTAACAAAACAAGTTTCTGTCCGTAAGATTAAGGAATTTTTAAATCTAACTCAAGTATGTGGTGACGATAGTTCTTTGGATCGTTGGACTATTGCGCCTGATCTAAATAGACCAGGCTTGGAGCTTTCTGGTTATAAAGAAGATTCTGAACTTAAGAGAATTGTAGTTATTGGTATAAAGGAAGAGAAGTATATTGATACTCTTGATTATGAGACTCAACTTGATCGTTTTGGTTTCTTAACTGATGCCTATACTCCTTGTATTATTATTACAGCTGGGTATAAGACTCCTGATGCTTTAATTCAGGTAGCTAATATGAAAAATTTCCCGGTATTTGAATTTCCTGGGAAAACATATGAGCTTTCAACAGACTTGGTTGCTTATTTAAGCAGTCATTTGGCTCCTACAGATACGATTTCTGGTGGACTTATGTCTATTTATGGCGTTGGTGTAATGATTACTGGTGATAGTGGTATTGGTAAAAGTGAACTAGCACTTGATTTAATTAAGAGAGGCCATATCTTTGTGGCTGATGATTTAGTTGAAATTGCTAAGATAAATAACACTATCATCGGCAGAGCTCCTCATAACTTAAAGAAAATGCTTGAGGTCAGAGGAATTGGTGTTGTTGATGTTAATGTTATATTTGGTGGACACTGTTTTTTAAGAAAATGTTCAGTTGATTTTGTGATTAAGCTAGTTAAGCTTGATCAATATTTGCAAAATAATCCTGATCGTTTAAATCCCCATGAGCATTTCATGGACCTATTAGGCATTAAAAAACAAGTTCTTGAGATCCCTGTTACTGAGGGCAAACTAATGTCTACTATTGTTGAGACGGCTGTTACTAACTACATTATGAAGAAGCAGGGTGTTGATACTAATGAATTGTTTAAACAAGCTATTTTTAATGAGATAGCTAATAAGGAGTAATATGAAATTTTTTCCGACTAGAACAACTTTTCTTCAAATAGGAAGTGTTACTATCCAATGGTATGCGATTCTTATTGTAAGCGGTGCTTTCTTAGCCTACTATTTTGCGAAGAAAAACTTAAAAACATATCGCAATATTGATGTGAATGATTTCTTTGACAATGTGTTTATTGTGATGATGTGGGCTGGCATTATTGGTGCCAGACTATGGTATTGCGTGTTTAATAATGCATCATACTATTTTTCTAATCCGGTAAATATTATTAGAATATGGGACGGCGGCTTAGCTTTCCATGGCGGCTTTGTGTTTGGTGTTATCGCTATACTTATCATGTGCAAAAAGCACAATGTTTCTTTTATCAAGCTAGCTGATAGTATTTGTCCTACTGTATTATTGGCTCAAGCGATTGGCAGATGGGGCAACTTTGTTAATCAGGAATGCCATGGCACTGAGGTTTCTGAAGAATATTTTAATGGAATTCTTTCTTTTCTAAAAAGTGGCATGCATATTGATGGTACTTATTATGTTCCATTATTCTTTTATGAATCGGTATTATGTTTTATTGGCTTTCTTTTGATTAATTTCTTGCTTAGAAAGACTTATTCAAAAAGAGGACAATTAACTGGTGCTTATTTAATTTGGTATGGCATTGTTCGTTTCTTTATTGAACAGGGTAGAACTGATTCACTATATATTGGTTCTTTAAAGACAGCTCAGGTTACTTCAATTATTTTTGTGATTGTTGGTGTTCTACTATTTTGTGGCGTCTATGATAAATTGTTTTACAAAAAGCCTACAATTGTCTTTGACTTAGATGGCACTTTGCAAGATTCTACGCCAGCTATTATCGAGGCTTATAAGGCTACTTTTGAAAAATATGGTAATGTGGATGACTTCACACTAGCAAGACAAGCAGAGGTTTTGGGTCCTCCTATTATGGATATGTTTAAGAAGTATTTTCCAAATGAAAATGCTGATGAGCTTTGCGAGTATTATCGAATAAAGAATGCGGAAGAATTAAAGAAGACTTTAAAACCTATGCCTAATGCGCTTGAAACACTAAGTTCTTTAAAGAAAGATGGATATAAACTATGTGTTCTTACAACTAGAATGAAGAAGTCTGTTGAACAATGTTTAAATCTTGTTGGCTTTGAGAACATTTTTGACGTAGTAATTTGTTTTGATGATGTTAAAAAGACAAAGCCAGATCCAGAAGGCTTATTTAAGATTGTTAAGGAATATAAGTTAAATGGCGATGATTTAATTATGGTTGGTGATAGTAAGGCTGATGTTTTGGCTGGAGAAAGCTTTGGTGCCTATACTATTGCATACTTATCTTGTGAGGCTAAAAAGGATGATTTAATTGCTTTAAAGCCTAATAAGACAATTAATGATTTAAATGAAGTTCTTGATATTGTTAAAGAGGATCATTATTTTACTTATAATTTAAAATAAGAATGTGTGTTGCACATTCTTTTTTGTATAATAAGTAACAGAAAAAAGGAGAATGTTTTATGTTAACAGTATTTAATCATCCACTTATTACTCATAAGCTTGCTTTAATGAGAAATAAGAATACTTCTACAAAGGATTTTGCTCAACAATTAAGTGAAATTGCTAGTTTAATGGCTTTTGAAATTTCTAGAGATTTACCTACTACTCCAGTAGAAGTAGAAACTCCAATTGGTATTTGTCATACTAAGCAACTTGCAAAGGATGTTGTTCTTGTGCCTATCTTAAGAGCTGGACTTGGAATGGTTGATGGAATTAGAGATTTAATTCCTACAGCTAAAGTTGGTTTCTTAGGTTTATATAGAGATAAGAAAACTCTTGAACCAGTTGAGTATTTCGCTAAGTTCCCAGATATGAGTGACGCTAACGTTATGATTCTAGATCCAATGTTGGCTACAGGTGGTAGTGCTATAGCAGCAATCAATACTGTTAAAGCTAAGGGTGCAAAGAATATTAAGCTTGTAAATCTTGTTGGAGCACCAGAGGGAGTTAAGGCAGTTGAAGCTGCTCATCCTGATGTTGATATTTATCTAGCTGCACTTGATGAAAAGCTTAATGAAAATGGCTATATCGTTCCAGGTCTTGGTGATGCTGGCGATAGAATCTTTGGCACTAAATAATATATGAGGGTTGTCTTATG
>CAVDDT010000039.1:0-19128 GCA_963607765.1 Paratractidigestivibacter sp.
GAACAAGTAATAGACATGATTATGCTTTAGATCCTTCCGACGTAACTGTTTTGGATGAAATGAAACAGAAGGGACTGGATGTCATCTCTATCGGTAAGATTAACGATATTTTTAATACAAAAGGCATCACAAAAGCTATTAAATCAAAATCTTCAGTTGAGGGTATGAAGCAAACTATTGAAGAAGCTTCTAAAGAATTTAATGGAATTTGTTTCACAAACTTAGTTGATTTTGATGCTAAGTGGGGACATAGAAGAAATCCAGAAGGGTACGCTAAAGAACTTGTCTCATTTGATGAATTGTTACCTGAACTACTAAATAATTTAAATGAAGATGATGTATTATATATCACTGCTGACCATGGAAACGATCCTACTTGGACAGGTAGTGACCATACACGTGAATATATTCCAGTTCTTATTTATTCAAAGTCATTCAAGGAACCAAAAGGACTTGGAACAAGAGATTCTTTTGCTTGCATCGGTGCTACAATCGCAGAAGAATTCGATGTTAAAGAGCCAAAGATTGGTACTTCACTATTAAAAGAATTGAAATAAATAAAATTCGGATAAGATACATTATGCGAAATTAACTATTTTATTGTATATATTGTGTCTATTTCCTGTGTCTATTTGTAATTCGAATGGAAATTTTGTAATTCGAAAGGAAACAAAAATATTTTAGTCAAATCTTAATTTTTAATTCGAATGGAAACAAAATTAAAAAAATAAAATAAGTTTACTGTCTATTTAGCAAACTTATTTTTATTTAGTTAGTCATTAATAAACAATGAAATTATTAAGCACTTCTTCTTGGATGCTTCTTTAATTTATCGACAGTCAGTCTTAATAATTCCTCTTTATTTAAATCGAGATTCTTTTTCTTGTATGGATTGTACGATTTGTTTTAAGCATTTGATGATTTCATTTTCATCTTTAGTTGAATCAAATATTTGAATCATCTTAATAATGTATTGAGTAATTTCAATTTCATTGGCATCTTGAGATTCTAATTTTTGTTCAATTAGTTGTTTAGACATTTCGGCTTCTTGTAATTTCTTATTAATTTCTGCGTTAAATTCATCATTAACTTTATTAATGATTTGTAAACGTAGAATTTCTTGTTCTTGAATATCCTTATAGGTCTTCCCTTCTCTATTTGTTAATATCTTCACAAAGCTGTATAATATTTATTCAATATTTCTTTCGCATTTTTTTATATGTTTTATTTGATTATCGTCATTTATATTGTTAAATTGAATTCTCATATAGAAAGAAATTAAATAAGCAATAATTCCATTTGATTATTTAAATAAGATATCTATCCCCTCTTTGGTTACTTCTATTTGGTAATTTGACTAATTTCATTTAAGTAACGTATTTGAATTCATTTCAGAGTAATCATAACTTTCACAATAAAAATCAGCTAGTATTGTTGAACCTAGCCTTCTTGCGGTCCACTCTTGTCCAAACATCTTATTCATTACTTCTGATGAGCCTATAGTAACTATAAAAATAGAAATCTTAATATAGTTGGATAATTTAGCCAATATAGATATAGCAAGTTTAGCAACTGTTTTAAATTAACCAACTAATAAAGTAACATATAGTATAAAAACAAATGCATAAAATCATCGAAATAAATTAACAGCAAATTAAAAAAATATATGCTTGTTTAATAACTAAAAATATGAAATTAATGCATAATAAAGGGATTTTTCTTCTATAATAGTATTAATAAGGACATTACTTATTAAGGAGAATTTATGCCAAAAAAGAATACCGAAACTGAAGAAGTTTCTAAGACAGAAACTAAGAAATCAGTTACAAAAAAAGCAAGTACTTCTTCTAAGAGTAAGGCTACAGCTGCAAAGGCTAAAAAAGCGCCTGCTAAAGTAGCTACAAGCAAGAAAAAAGAAGTTGCTGCCAAAGTTGAAACTGAAACTAAAGAAGTTGTAAAAGAAGCAAAAGATGAAACAAAGAAGACCGTCAAAGCTAAAGCTGATTCTGTAAAGAAAGAAGCTAAAAAAGAACCTGTTGCAACTAAAAAAGTAGAAGAGAAAAAACCTGTTAAAAAGGCTAGTACTAAAAAACAAGCTACCAAAAAAACCACTGTTAAAAAAGAAGATAAAACAAAAGAAGTTGTAGAAGATACTAAAGAAACAGTTGAAGAAACAAAAGTCGAAATTAGTGAAGAGCCTATTAAAGAGTCTAATAATGAAGGTTTCAACAATTCGGTTAAAACTGAAAGTATCACTACAGAAGAATTAAATGCAATGCCTGATCCTAAAACTAAAAAGAAAGGCGTTAATAAAATTCTTGTTGCCGTATTGGTTGTGCTTGCACTAGTTATAGCGCTAGGCATTACAGGAATTTGTTTATTAAACAATACAAACGATTTAAAGGAACATTTTGATGATGTAGAGGCTTATAAAGCTGAGTTAGTCGCAAGTGAAACAAACAATTCTAGTAGTGATGAAGAAGATTCGACAAGTGAGGATTCACTTACATCATCGGAATTAATTTCAACAAACGAAAGTGAAGAAGCTATTCTTGCTGGAAGATTATTAAATTGCATAACAATTAATGAAGAAACTGGCGATGCTACACTTGCTATTGGAAAACCACTAGTTTATACATATGCTGATTTAGATTTCATTAACAGCTTAGAACAAATCAAAAACAATAATTTAGTTATTGATCAAATAGGATATGATTTCGATACAGATAATTCTCTCATGAATGTTTATGCTGCATTTACTTATAAGGGATTCCTAAAAGGTGGTGCAGTTGCTCAATTAAAATATACATTCACTGATACAGATTTAGTTATCACATTTGATAATGCTAAAATTGGTAATCTCCCTGAATTCTTATACAAAGATAAATTACCTGCCTCTGGAACTGAATTATATAGATTAAATATTAGTGAAATAAATGTAGTTAATGATATTAAAATTAGACTTCTTGATCCAACATTAATTAAAGATATTAGCTACGATGATGATAAACTATTAATCTCATTAAATCTTGAAGAAGTATTTAATTCAATCATTGATGATTTATTCAATATAGATGATGAAACTGGATCTTCAAAGTTCATTGATATCATCACTTATTATGCTAACGAATTCTTCAAAACAGATGAAAATGGAAATAGTACTTTCAATAGTTTAATCTCTGAAGGATTTAGTCTAGTACAAGATGCTATCGGCGATATCGATATTTCTAAACTATTAGGATAAGAAAAAGCTCTCGATTGAGAGCTTTTATTATGGAGAATATTAAAAGTGGATTTTCATCCACTTTTATTAAATTATTTAACTGCTTCTTTAAGAGCTTTAGCAGCCTTGAAACCAGGAACCTTAGTTGCAGGAATCTTGATTTTTTCTTTAGTTGAAGGATTGATACCAGTTCTTGCTTTTCTATGCTTAACTTCGAACTTACCAAATCCAGGAAGATCAACTTTGCCACCCTTCTTAAGAGTCTTAGTCATTTCATCAACGATTAAGTCTACGATTTCAGTAGCAGCCTTCTTAGTTAAATCTTTTTCTTCTGCAATCTTTTCAACTAGAGCTTTTTTATTTAAATCAGCCATTTTTATTTCCTCCTAATTTATACTCTTATTATACGTTACTACAATACCTTAATCAACAAATAAATGCTAATTTAAGGCTATTTTCTTAAGGTCTGATACAAGTTCGTGTATTCTGTTTAAATCTAAATTTTTAACACCACAAGCATTATCATGACCACCACCATTATATGAATTACATAATTTATTAATTACATATTTTCTACGAGATCTAATAGAACCATCATATAAACCAGTCTTCATATTATAGGCAAAAACTGCCCAAATTCTAATTTCTTCAATGGGGCTAAATTCATTAACCCTATTCTTTGCCTCATCAAAGCTCATGCCAATATTATCCAAGTCTTCTTGGGATAAAATAACATAGCCAATTCCCTCTTCAAGTTGAAGATAATTTCTAAATTTAGTTATCTTATCATAAGATTTGTAATTATAGTTAAAGACATATTCATTTAAATCAGATGACTTAAGGTTGCCATCTCTAACCAAACGATAACCATTAAACAAAGTATTAGCCGTCGTATTAGCTGTAGAAAAACTATTACTATCAGTTAATAAGCCACAATATAGATACTTACAAACAGTCTCATTTATCTTATATTCTTTAAAGCTTTCACTATATAAGATGTCAGCTAAAAGTTCACATGTAGCAGCTTTAATAGGCTCATCAATAATTAAACCAGCATATCCAGGTTCAATAATAATTGGATGATGATCAATGATTGCACAATCTTTAGCTATCGTATATCGATTATCATCGGTTCTAGCAGCTTGAGAAACATCACAAATAATTGCTAAAGAAGATTGGATAAATTCATCTGAAACTTCTTCTTTTACAGGAAATTTATCATATACTTCATTGCCAGCTAATTTAACTGTTTTACTAGGAAAATTAGAAACAATCCATTCCTTTAAAGCGTTGCTAGAAAAAACAGCATCACCATCTGGACGCAAATGTCTAAAGATGGTGATGTGTTCATATTTAATTATTAAATCTAAGAGTTCCTTGTACATCTTATAGTCCTAAGATTCTAACTGTATCTCTAGCAATAACTAGTTCTTCGTTAGTAGGAACAACATATACTTGAACTTTTGAATCAGGAGTAGAAATCTTAGCTTCGCTATGAGTCTTAGCATTTAATTCATAATCAATCTTAACTCCCATGCCTTCTTCTAGTCCTTTTAAGATAGCGCCTCTAATCTCAGTAGCATGTTCGCCAAGACCAGCGGTAAATGCCATCGCATCAACATGACCTAATTGCATATAGTAGCCACCAATTAAATTAACAGCCTTATTTACATATAGATTGAAAGTTGTGATAGCTCTAGGATTTCCAGCATCTACAGCTTCTTGAATATCTCTAGCATCACTAGAAATACCAGAAACACCAAGCATACCAGATTTCTTATTTAGATAAGTATCCATCTCTTCAGGAGTACAACCTAATTTTTCTTCCATATAGTAAACAACAGTAGGATCAATATCACCACATCTTGTGCCCATCATAATGCCGCCTAAAGGAGAAAGGCCCATTGAAGTGTTGATTACCTTACCATTTTTAATTGCAGTAATAGAAGCACCATTTCCTAAATGACAAGTTAAGATGTTTACATCCTTTGGATCCTTGCCCATTAACTCAGCAGTTCTCTTCATAACATATTCATGAGAAGTACCATGAGCACCATATTTTCTTACCTTATAATCTGTATACCATTCATATGGTACTGGATATAAATAAGACTCTTCAGTCATAGTTTGATGGAAAGCAGTATCAAAAACAAACACATGTTCAATATCAGGCAATGCTTTCTTAAAAGCCTTATAACATACTAAGTGAGCTGGATTGTGTAAAGGAGCTAGAACACATAATTCTTCTACCTTTTTAACAACATCTTCATCTACTTTAACAGAACCATTAAAGTAGCTACCACCTTGTACAATTCTATGACCAGCACCCTTAATTTCAGTTAAATCTTTAACGATACCATGTTTAATAAGAGCTTCAAGCAATAAATCAACTGCCTTTTGATGATCAGGAATTTCAACATCTGTTCTAATTTTTTCACCATTTACATTAATAGTGAAAATACCCATTTTTTGGCCAATTCTTTCAGCAACGCCAGAAGTTAAAACTTTCTCTTCAGGCATATCAAATAATTGGAATTTTAGTGATGAACTACCAGAGTTCACTGCGATAACTTTAATCATATTTACCCCCTGTTTATCTTTCTTAGTTCTTTAATGTATTTTTTATCTATACGACTATCATTGTCCATCTTTTCAATCAAAGAATCAATAAGTTTAGCTTGTTTTATAAGCATTAATTTACTTTCATAATCATTTAATTGATTGATTGAACGATTAATCAAATCTGAGATAGCACTTTTTGAAACATCATTAATTTCAGCAATCTCTGCCATTGATAAATCTTCAACAAAATAATCGTTTAAGATCTTAAGTTGGTGCTCGGTTAATAAGTCACCATAATAATCAAGTAGAATGTTTCCATCTTCCTTATTATGAAACATTCTTTTCATCTCCAATAATGCTATATAGATATAAATCAAAATCAAATGGCTTAATATCATCCATTGTTTCACCTAAGGTGATATATCTAACTGGTATGCCAAGTACATTTTTAATCGCAATAACAATGCCACCCTTAGAAGTACCATCCATCTTGGTTAGAATGATACCTGTTAAATCGGTTGTTTCATTAAATAAAGTAGCTTGAGACATGCCATTTTGTCCAGTATTGGCGTCTAGCACTAACCACACATTATGCGGAGCACCCTCAATTTCCTTGCCAACTACTCTTCTCATTTTCGCGAGTTCAGCCATCAAATTAATCTTTGTTTGAAGTCGACCTGCTGTATCACAAAGCAAGATATCTATGTTATTTTCTTTTGCATATCTACATGCATTAACTAAAACAGAACTTGGGTCTTCGTTTTCTTTGCCGCCAACAAAGTCTACGCCAACTTTTTCAGCCCATTGTCTTAATTGTTCAATAGCACCAGCTCTAAAAGTATCAGCTGCAGCTAAACAAACTTTCTTGCCTTGAGCCTTATACATATTGGCAAGTTTTGCACAAGTACTAGTCTTCCCAGAACCATTAACTCCTACAAGCATAATAACCGTAGGACCATTTTCATTAAATTTAATTGGTTCTTCTTCTTTTTCCTTATAAATCTTATCAAAAGTCTCAAGAAGAATATCCATGACATCTTCTTGTCTTAGATACAAATAGTCTTGTGTCTCTTTAAAAAACATGTCACAAATCTTGTCAGCTGTTTTATAACCAAGATCACTTTCAATTAAAGTAATCATTAACTGTTCAACAAAGTCTTCTTTATTTTTAGTGTTATTTTCAGTAATAAAACGAAGTTTCTTGCCTAAAGCATTATTAGTCTTTGCAAAACCACTTAAATACTTACTTTGGTCCTTTTTGCCAGTAATAGCTTCTTTTAAAGAAGAGAAAAAGCTCATTAGTTAGTCTCCTTTTGACTGTTATCAGCCATCTCAATCGCATCAACAAGTTTAACCTTAAGCATTTGCGAAACACCCCTTTGCTGCATTGTAACACCATATAAAGTATCGCATTGAGCCATTGTGCCAGGTCTATGTGTAATAATTAAGAATTGAGATATATCACTAAATTTCTTAACATACTTAGCAAATCTTTCAACATTAGCTTGGTCAAGTGCTGCCTCAACCTCATCAAAGATGATAAGTGGAGAAGGCTTAACTTTAATAATTGTAAATAGTACACATAACGCAATTAAAGTCTTTTCGCCACCAGAAAATAATCTAATTGATTTAACTTGTTTACCAGGAGGTTGAACGTCGATGTCAATTCCTGTATTTAAAATATCATTTTCATCCTCAAGAATAAGCTTAGCTCTACCACCACCAAATAATGCTTTGAATGTGTCATTAAGATTATCATTAATCTTATCAAAAGTATCTTTGAATTGTTTTTTCATGATTTCATCCATCTCTTCGATAGCATCTAAAATCTTATCTCTTGAAGCAATTAAATCATCATAATTCTTCTTCAAAAATTCATAACGCTCATTAATCTCGTTATATTCTTCAGGAGCAGACATATTAATATTGCCTAAAGAAGCAATATCATTTCTTAAAGCAAGTACTTCTTCTCTTTCGCCACCAGTAATCTCATACTCGTTATGAGCCAAAGCATAGTCATAAGTCATTTGATATTCACTAGCAAGTCTACTTAAGTTATTTTCAAGCTTAGTTTCTATAACTGCCCTCTCTTTAGTAATCTTTAAAATACTAGCATTAGCACTCTCAGATTGTCTTCTCATTGTACGAAGTTGAGCATCCTTTCGGTCAATCTCAGCGCTTAACTTCATACGCTCATCTCTTTTTAACTTTAAAGATGTCGTTAATTCATCTTTAGAAGTGTATGCTTTAGATAAAGCACTAACTAGTTCATCATTAAATGATTCATTAGTAGTAACATTATCAGGATTAATGAGCTCAAAATCACTCTTTAATTTTTCATACTTAACTCTTTTTACATCAACTAAAGGTTCTATTTGAGCTATATTGATACGCTTTTCTGTAAGTTCTCTTTCGGTATTGTTTTTTCTTTCAACGATTTCATTAAACTCTTTATTTGCAAGTTCAGCCTTAGCATTTAGAGAAACGATATCATTTTTAGCTCTTTCAAGTTCGCTTTGTGCAGTAATGATACTAGTTTCATTTTTAACCTTACCACCAGTCATATAACCGCCCTTATGGACAATATCACCATCAAGGGTAACAATCTTATAGTTATATTTTAATAAAGCAGCTAAATTATTAGCATTTTCCAAAGTATCGCATACAATGATATTTGCAAGCAAGCTATCTCTTACTAAATCGAATTGTTCCTCACATTCGACAAAATCAGCCATAACGCCAATATAGCCATCAGTGTTCTCACAAACGATTAAATCTTCTTGTTTTAACTCATGATCTTTCAATACTGTTAAAGGTAAGAAAGTAGCTCTACCAGATTTATTCTTTTTCAAGAAATTAATACAATTTCTAGCAGCCTCTTCATCTCTTGTGATAATGTTGTAAGTCGCATTAGCTAAAGCACTTGCTAAAGCATACTCATATTCTTCAACAGGCAAAATAACCTGTCCTACAACACCTAATACACCATAGAAAGACTTTTGGTTAGACATGATTGCCTTTACACCAGCTTGCGAATTAGAAGAGAATGGATCTTTTAAGATATTCTCTAAAATAGTAATTCTATTTTGAAGTCTAAAAGCTGCATTATTGCTTTCTTCTTTCTTTAAAGAAGCATCAGCCAATTTCAAAGCTAATTCGCCAAGATTCTCATTTAATAGATTAAGTTCGCTATTAAGTGTCTCTAATCTATTTAAACGATCCTCATATTCAAATTTAGCTTCCTCAAGCATATTCTTAGTTTCGGCAATCTTATCAGCACTAGAGCCCATTTCAATCGCATATTTGCGCTTTTCATCAAGTTCTACTTTACGAGTCTCTAATCTTTGAATTTCATTGATTGAATTAACTAATTTTTCTTGTAAAGAAGTAATTTCCTTATCGTAATCTTTTAGCAATTGACGCGAAGCTAATAGATTATTCTCATTTACCTGAACACTAGCATTGTTCATTGTTACAGTAGACTCTAAATCAAAAAGATTCTTATCCATTTCATCTTTTTGCTCGTTATATTGTCTAATTTCATCAACTAAAACAGCAGTTTCAATCTCTTCAAGTCTTTTCTTCTTTTCTCTATATATTTCTGCTTTTCGAGCTTGTCTTTTTAAAGGACTAACTTGTCTTTCAAGTTCTTGTAAAACATTTAAAGTCTTATCTAGATTTTCCTTAGTACGTTCAAGTCTAGCAATTGACTCCATCTTTCTTTTCTTATATTTAGAAACACCAGCTGCCTCTTCAAAGATTCCTCTTCTCTCATATGGTTTAGCATCCGCAAAACCAACAACGTTACCTTGTGAAATAATCGAAAGAGAATCTTTACCAAGACCTGAATCAAGTATTAAATCAACAACATCTTTAAGTCTTACATTATTGTGGTTAATTAAATATTGAGCATCTTGTTCAGTGTTATAGATTCTTCTTGTAACCTCGATTTCATCTTCGCTAGAATTTAAAACTCTTTGAGTATTATCAAAAACAAGTGTCACTTCAGCCATGCTAACAGCTTTTCTACTCTCAGAACCAGCAAAAATGACATCTGTCATCTTGTCACCTCTTAAAGATTTAACACTTTGTTCGCCTAGTACCCAACGTATCGCATCAGAAATATTCGATTTTCCACAGCCATTTGGGCCAACGATACCAGTTACTGAACTATCAAAATTTATTACAATTCGATCCGCAAAGCTTTTAAAACCTTGCATCTCAATGCGTTTTAAAAACATTAATTTATTTTCTCCCTAAAATATTATACAAGATTAAGCCTCTTTTATAGTAAGGTTTTTAACCCACTTTTCTTTTCTTAACATTCTAAAGGCAACACAAGCTTTAACAAGATCGCTACATTGACCAATTATATAAACTAACAATACAGGAATATCCGTAAGATAAGCACATATCGCAATAATAGGAATTGCGAATACCCACATAAAACAAGAATCCATAAGCATTGTATTTCTTGTGTCTCCACCAGTTCTAAGCGTAAAGAAACATTGTACATTAAAGACATAAACAATAAAGAATATTCCCATAACTCTTATAAACCCTTGTGCTATTTTAATTGATTCAGCTGATACTTTTGAATATAAGCATGGGATTAAAAATGAAGATGAAGCTAGTAAACAGCCAAAGAATACCGACAACATCATCACAAAACATAATAGCTTATAGGCATTGTCTTTAGCCTTATCTAACTTATTAGCACCTAGATTTGTTCCTACTAAAACTGTAGTACAGGTAGCCATACCAGCAATTAAAATGCTAAATAAATCATATATAGTCTCAGCAATTGAATAAGCTGTATTCGCATTGGCTCCCCTGTTTGAATAACATTTAAGTATTGTAGTATATCCAAATTGCCATAAAACTTCATTAATGGTAAGTGGAATAGCCTTAACAATAATTCGCTTAGAAAGTTCTTTATCAATCTTAAATAGATCTTTAAGGCTTGTTTTAAACTTGCAATCATATTTATGTAAACAATAGAAATATAGAATCATTTCTATAATTCTTGCGATTAAGGTTGCAATAGCTGCTCCCTTTACCCCTAACATAGGAAAACCAAGATTGCCAAAAATTAATAAATAATTTAAAACAAGATTAACAATTAAACTTACAAAAGAAATTCTAACTGGAACTCTTGTTATGCCTGTTGATCTTAAAGCTTGAGAAGTAGCCAATGAAAAGATCAATGGCAAATATGATAAACATGCAATTTTTAAATATTTCGTGCCTTCAACAACGATATTTTCATCACTAATAATATATCCAATAATTGTAGATGGGAAAAATAGCGCAAGCAAGAAGTAGATGATGCATATTAAATATGAAGCACATAATGAAAAACGATATGTTTGTTTCATATGTTCATAATCTTCAGCACCATTAAATTGTGATAAAAAGATAATACATGACATTATTAAACCGTTTATTGAAAACTGCACTAAATTGTAGTACCTGTTACAACAAGAAACAGCACTAACAGCTACATCTCCTAGTTCTCCTACCATTAAGTTATCAACTAGATTTACACTAGCTACAATCAATTGTTGAAACATCAATGGAATAGCGAGCTTAATAAAAGTCTTCATTAGCTCTTTGTCTTTTAAAGTCTTCTTAAAATATTCTAAAAACATAACTATTTAATTATAAAAGAATTCACTAAAGAAATATCGTTCTCATTAACATGTGGATTATGTTCAATTATTTCAATATGATCATCATAAAATTTTAAATCATAAATATTAGTTCCATCACTAAGCTTATATGAATCATTATCGATATACTTAATAAAAGGATTACGTTTTAGATACATCAAGGTTCTCTTACCACTTCTTAAAACATATGGTCTAATTGTGACATTATTTCTCATCTTATAGCCATCAATTAATAATTTTATACTGTTATTTGATAATTCACTACTTAAGATAATCTTTTTAAAACCTAATCTTAATAGTAATTCATAAGCATAAGAGTTACACACATTCAAAGTATAGTAAGCAATCTTATCGCCATCATTTAATAGTCCACCAAACTCAGTTACTACATTGGTCTTATAGATACCATCAATATTAATAACACTATCTTTAAAGCCATCAGTTTCAATTAGTTCATCATGAATATCATCATATTCAATATCATCTAACTTAAGTCTTTCTATTTGTGGACGTTTATAAGAAAGATAGAACTCTTCAACAAACCCATCATAGAATTTTCTTCTAATTTCATTAATCATACTTTTAGGCATAAAGGCATTGCCAACAACACAATCAAATTTGTTTAAGTAAAATGGATATTCATTAAATTTAGAAAAGATATCTTTTAAAGTATCTTTACTAATTGGTGCCTTTAAAGCAGTATCAGGCTTATTATTGAAGGTTTGTTCATACTCAAAATCATCTAATTTACCATAAACATAAACATTCTGATTTTCAATAAACCTAATCTTAACATCAATAGGCCTTTTCTTTAATTCATAATTATTGATACTTTCTTCTAGTTTATAGTCTAATGTTTTAACGACAACATCGCCCCTACATACATAACTATCAACTTTAACTTTAATAATTTCATTTTTATATGCTTTAGAAACATACTTTTTATTAACCATTAAAGTATTTAAAATCTTTCCTGTATCTTTTTTATTGTTGATGATTCTAATGCCATCAAATTGATTTACATCCTTAAAAAGTCTAATTAGACAATAGCCATCTTTATAATCGATTACCTTGCCTATCTCTTTGCCCATATGATTAGGCCTTTTATTCCCAAAGATGTCCGCATCATTATCTAACAAATAACTATTGGTAAAGCCTCTATTAAAAACGCTTAATAGATCATCATATTTTTCTTTGCTTAAAACGTATTTCTCATTATTATAATAAGCATCAATAGCTTCTCTATAGACTTTGGTGACAAGACCTACATAAGCTGGAGATTTTAGTCTTCCTTCAATCTTAAAAGAAGAAACACCCGCCTCTATTAAAGAAGGAATATCATTTAGAAGAAACATATCTTTAGGACTCAATAGATAATCTGTATCAGTTTCCACTTTATTATTGTTTTTATCTAATAATTGATATTTTAAGCGGCAACATTGAGCACACATGCCTTTATTAGCGCTTCTATCTTTTGATACAGCAGACATAAGACATTGGCCAGAATAAGAAACACAAATTGCCCCATGAATGAAACATTCAATCTCAATGTCTTGTTTACATGCTTCCTTTATAAAATCAAGAGTGCTTTCTCTTGCGACTACTGCTTTTCTAAACCCAAGTTTCTTAGCGTTTCTTACTCCACTTAAATTATGAATATGCATTTGTGTAGAAGCATGTAAAGGAAAATCGGGTAATTCTTTCTTTAAACGATAGAATAATCCTAAATCTTGAATGATAAGTGCATCTACACTATGATCATATGCCCATCTGGCCTCATTTAAGGCATTATCTAGCTCGTTTTCATTTAAAAGAGTATTAATAGTCATATAAACCTTAACACCTCTTAAATGGCAATATTTTACCGCCTCATCTAATTGTTTGTGGTCAAAGTTATTCGCAAAAGCTCTAGCCGAAAAAGATGTACCACCAAGGTACACCGCATCAGCACCATAATTTACGGCTGCCTTTAAAGCCTCAAAGCTTCCAGCCGGAGATAATAATTCTACTTTTTTCATACAATCATACTAGAAATAAATAATTCCAATTTTAATTTATCAGCGATATCATTATTGCTTTTAGTCTTAATATCAAGTTGGCACAATTTATTAAGCAAAGGCATAATATCTTTTCTTTTAAGATAACCTAGCTTATCTAAACATAATTTAATACGATAAGGCTTGCTACTTGTTTTATAGGCTATCGTATCAATGCTATCACCTATAGAATCATAATAAGATACTTCATATAAGAAACGAAGTTGAGAAGCAAGCAAGGCAATTAAACCATTAATATTATTATCATTAGCTAATATTCTATTAACAAGTCTAGTTGACTCACTAATCTTTTTAGTAGTAAGTGCATTAATTAAATCAAAGACATTTTCTTCATCAGAACTTGTACACAAACTATACATGACATCCAAATCAATCTTATCAGGATACAACTTTAATATTTCAATGTTTTGTTTAAATAATGTTAAAGAGTTATTACAAATATTAACGAGCTCATTTAGCACACTCTTATCTAAGCTAAGCTTAGCTTCTTTACACATCGAAGCACAATAACTATAGAAGTTTTTAGGATCAATGCTTAAGGAAATCACATTCGCATTACTTGAAATATCCTTATAAACCTTTAAAGTCTTTTTAAAGTTATCATCATAAGTATAGAAAACCAAATCATTTTCATACACTGGACTCTTGCAATATTCAACAAGTCTATCAAGTCCTTTATCTTCAACTTTGTTTTTTAAAAAGACAGGATCTTTAACTAAAACAATGGACGCACTAGAAAAAAGTCCTACACTTGTACAAGATTCTAAGACTTCTTCATAAGAAAAGTTCTTACTTAAACCATCAATCTTAATAACCTCTCCACCATTTTTTGAAATAAGTTCATTAAGTTTTTCATCAATTAAGTAAGATTCTTTTCCACTAACTATATAAATCAATTATTGTTCCTCAACAACAGTTAAACCACTTGTATCACTCGCACCTGTAGTAGTCTCATAAAAAGTGACTTGTAAGTTAACTGTAATCTCGCTTGTTGTAGATAAATTATTATTATCACTACCAGACATCGATAAAGAAGTGATAATGCATCTATATCTAAGACCAGATATATTTGATACTAATGTTTTAGCTAATTCATAACTGTTTGTCTTAAAAGAAACAGACGCATTTCTTCTAACAATTGTCCCATCAAGTGTAGGCTCACTCCAACTAATTGAAACATTATCCACTTTACCATTAAAGACATTAGCTAAAGCATTGATTTCATTTGCTAGATTATTGTAAGTAGCGATTTCACCATAAGTATCGCTAGAATGCTTACTAATATAGTCTTCCATATTCTTTTTCTTAGTAGCCTTTAAAGTTAACACATTAAGTTCATCGGCAATGCCGCTAGAATTATACAAAGACTTAGCCTCATTATAATTTTTAACGATAACTTGATAATAAAGAATGCCTAAAGCCAAAACAGTAGCGATAAGAATAAGAATAATTTCTCTTAAAGAAAATTTATGTTTAAGCATTAGTTATTACCTCCATCTAAATCTGCAAAAGTAATTAATATTTCAGCAGTAACTAGTTGATTATTATCACTATCAGACAATGTTCTATTGATAGTAACATAATGAGTTCTCTCATCATTTTGAAGAATGGCTAATACCTTAGAAATAGTATTTAAATCAGTAACATCTGTATAAACATTTACTTCATTAGAACTAATGGTGAAGTTCTTGATAGAAACATATGGAGTAACATCATCATCTAGTAGCTTAATGATGTCCGTTCTATTTAAACAGTTCTTTTCACTATCAGTTAAAAATTCACCAACTAGCTCATTATATTTAGATTCAACTTCATCATAGTCACTTAGTTCTTCGTTTAAAGAATCAAGTTGACTCTTGCTAGACTCATAGGCATTGATTAGCTCGTTTGTCTTGGAAATCTTATCAATTACACAAAATTTAGTAAATACGCAAAGCAACAACAAGAACACCACAAATAAGATAATCGATACTTTATTAGTTTTTTCTTCCTTGTCACTAACAAAGTTCATACTCTTCTTGCTTGGAAGTAAATCTCTTCCTAATTTAATTTCTTTTGAAAGTACATTATTTGCCATAACTAGTCCTCCAAAGCTCCACAAGCATCTAAGACATCAAGCATATCTTCTCCCTCAAATAAGTATGAAACAGGCTTAACATCAATTGGACATGCATGTTCAAGAACACTAATAAATTTTTCAAAGTGACTACCACCGCCATAATAGTATAAAGTCTCTAATTTATTATCTCTATTCTCATATGTATAGTAATTAATCGCACGAGCAATCTTAACACTAATATCCTCATAATAATCAATAATCTTTTGATTATTTAATACTTCATCATTTTCCTTTAAAAATTTTAAAGCAGTATGACTATCGCAGAACTTAATCTCACTTACAATATCACACATATCCTTAACACCATTTTCAAGATTTCTACCAGCATTAAAGTAATAATTATTGTAGATATCAATTCGAGTATGACTATATCCTAAATCAAGAAAACCAACATCACCTGAATTATCTGTTTTTCTAAGCAAATTACTAATAGCTAATTGACGAGGCAATGCCTTAACTAGTTTTAGTCCAGCTGTAGTAAACATTTCACTATATTTTTCAATTAAACTTTTTTCAACAGCGGCAGCTAATAGTTCGAGTCCATCACTGTTGTCAATTACGGCATAATCATATAGATAATCATCTTTATTGTTTCCAACAAGTTCTTTAAATTCATAAGGAAGATTAACCATCAATTGTTTTTCATTCATCTTAGGCATATGAAGTCTATTTAAGAAAACATTTTCATCAGGAATAATTAAACAAACATTCTTTTGTTTAATGCCATTTTCCTTAACTGTTTCCTTAATCAAATCAGCCATCGCATCAAAAGTGACTAAAGAGCCATCTTTAACCGCATTATCAGGTGTATCAATTGTTAGGCAAGAATCATTAAACACAAATTTAATAACACTATCGCCAATATCAATTCCAAGTTTATTCTTCATAAGACCCCCTTATATAAATAATCCAAAATACCAGTTCAACAAGCTAACTCCATAAATAAGAGAAAAATATGTTGAAAAGGAAATTGCTGGTCCAAATGGTATTTTATCTTTTTTAAAAAATAAAATAAAGATTAGGCCAATAACACACGCAAAGAAGATATTGAATACGCTTTGCATAGGGCCAAGATATAGTCCTACCATAAAGAATAGTTTTATATCTCCTCCCCCAAGTGTTTCCTTATTTAATATTTTATCTAAAATTACACTTAATAGTAAAATCAATCCAGCAACAACAAGAGCCCATAAGATACTTGTTATGCATGAAACAACACCATTTTTAATTAAGTTGAAGATTAGCCACCAAAAACAGCCAAAGATAATATAGCCATCTGGAATTTCGTAGCTTTTAATATCACATATTGATAGTCCAAATAATACGCATATAATTCCTAGATTATTTAATAAATCTAAATCAATATAACTGTGTGTTAATAAATAGAATACAAATAAGATACCTAAAAGTAGTTCACTTAATAGATATTTAATACTTAGTTTATTTCCGCAATAACGACATTTGCCACCAAGAAACAAATAGCTAAATATTGGAAACAAATCAAGAATACCAAGTTCATGTCCACAATGGTCACACTTGCTTCTACCTTTCCACCAAGGAATTCCTAAACAAATACGATCTGCCATACAGTTTAGAAAACTTCCAAAAATAGTTCCTAATAAAAAGAAAAGAACAACGCAATATATCAAAATAAATTTACTATCATAAATATCAATCATTGCCCTTTACCCAATCTAAGTAGATATTACCACTAAAGCATCTAACTCTAATAACCATACTCCCTTTTTTTCCTGTATATCCTTTTCCATCAATAGAAGGATTATCAGAAGAATTATAGCCACTTGGTTTATTACCAACAATCTTGTTTGTTTCACTATCAAAGTAGCCAATATAGCCAGAAGTTGTATAATGAACACACTTTCCACTTGGATCAACGCAATCATTAACTGGACAGTCTACACCATTTAAGCTATTTACCTTAGCTACACTCTCACAAGTGTTTAAATATAAAGAATCATTCCCACTAGAGAACTTACTATCATACCAATTAAAAGAATAGGTAACGAAAAATATTGCCTCAATCGCAATGATAATTAAAACAATAAGTTCCAGCAAAGATATGCTGCCTTTCTTTAATCCGTGCACGTAGTCTCCCCTTTTTTAATATTTAAACAACGAACGTCAAAATTATTTGTTACTAAAGTTCCTAAATCATTAGTTCCAACATCTAAATCAACCGTAAAATAATTTCCAACTTTATTATAAGTTATAGATAGCTTAGCACCTAAATCATTATTATAATTAGCTACACTGAGCATTCTATTAAGCTTTGTAGAACTTTTAAACGCAACTTGCCCATATTCATTAGTTAATACATTTCCATCATCATCAACAATGACAATACTAGGAAATTCATCTTCTAGTCCATAAGTAGTACTATAGATTGTACTAACAGTGCCATCATCATTTAAACAAACTCTATTTGTATACTTTAATTCATTAGTTAATAAATTAGAAATAGTACTAGATAATTCAGCAGCCTCAGAATATCTAACTGTTTTAATATAGTATTTATTTGCAAGAGAAACGCCAGCAGCTAAACCACTAGAAACTAGCAACAAGATAATAACCGCACAAAGCATTTCCACAAGAGTAGTACCCTTATTATTATTTAGTTTATTCATAATAATAGTATCCTCCTGATTCATATAATTTATAATCTTTACTATCTACAGATTGGCCATTAATTTTTATATTAGCTGAACTACTAGATTTACTACTAACTTTAAAAGGAGTTATTTGTTCTTTAGCTTGTTTATTAATTTTACTACTAGTAACAATAGCACCTGCAAGCATCAGGAAACATAAAGCCACAATTAAAACAGCTGCAAGAGTCTCTACAATAGTTTCACCAGAATTATTTCTTAGTTTCTTCATTTTGTGTCTCCCTTTCCACTAGCAAGTTTTACATGCCACTGCACAACACTTGTTTTTGTATAAGTTGGATTCCGTTCACTTCCAGATTGGCTTTCAGTGATGCTTTTAGCGATAGAATAAGTTAAATACTCTCTAGCATCACTATCATCTTTAGTAGATAAATTAAAAGTTATCTCTAAGCTATCATCCGTAGAATTATCATCAACAATTGAGCAACTAATATAAACCTTATTCATATTATCTACTTCGATAGTAAAATCAGAAATAGAATTCAAATTATCATCCAAGAAATCTTTAGATACTTCTTTAATAAGAGAATCAAAAACAGAAGTAAATTCATTATTACTTTTTTGGATTGTAATTGTTGGAGTACCATAAGAATCATCCTTCTTTTTTTTGGTAGCAACACTAGTATAAACAACATTATCCATTTCATTATTCATCATTAAAACAGCACTATCTAAAGATAGAGTTTCTTGTGTCATTGCACTAGAATAATGCGTTCTTTTAACAGAAGATGCAGATGCACTAATGATAACAATAGATACCATACTAGCAACTAAAAACAATAACAAAGCGAAAAGAATGGAAACTCCA